>JAPKCP010000379.1 GCA_028822885.1 Yoonia sp.
CCCGACTTCAACGAATGACCCCATGGCATCCAACGCTTAAATCCGATACTTAGTGAGCAACCTATAATCGGATGAGCTGCTGCTATGAACAAACCAACCGACAACCCCGCTGACCCGTTCAAAAAGGCGCTCGCTGAGGCCACCAAGGTTATGGCCAATGATGGCGACTTGGCAGTGACATATTCGGTCGACCCAGCTGGTCAAACAGCAGAGACGATCCGCCTGCCACAGGTGTCACGTCGCATGACCCGTGAAGAAGTGTTGCTGGCGCGTGGAACTGCCGATGCATTTGCGCTTCGTCACAAGTTCCATAATCCAAAGACCGCCACGCGTTATATGCCGCAAGGCCAAATGGCCCGCGACCTGTATGACGCGATGGAAACCGCACGGATTGAAGCGGTTGGCGCGCAGCACATGCCCGGCACCGCAAGCAATATTGACGCAAAGATCGGGAATGAGGCGCTACGCAAAGGCTATTCCCAGATCAAAGACAGCGCGTCCGCACCCTTGCCTGTTGCTGCTGGTTACTTGATCCGCCATCTCGCCACTGGCCGCGATCTGCCCGAAGGGGCGGACAACGTGATGAACCAATGGCGTGGATTTATTGAGGAACAATGCGGTGGGACGCTCGAAAACCTAACCGACATGCTCGATGATCAAAAGGCATTCGCAAAATTCGCGCGGCAAATGATCGCAGATTTGGGCTACGGCGACCAGTTGGGCGACGATCCTGACAGCCTAGACGATGATCAAGACGACGAGGCCGAAGATGGCCACGACGACGATCAAGATGAACCTGACAGCACTGGCGACGACGAAAGCGACGGCGAAGAAGCGGAAGCATCACCTGAGCAGACCCAAGATGACCAGCAAGATGCGTCTCAAGCTGAGGTCTCAATGGATGACCAAGCTGACGCTGAAATGGGTGAAGAAACGGAAATGCCGGACGGTGAGGCACCAGTTGACCCACCTGCCCCGCAGTCTGTGTCCGCAGCCGATCCCGAATACCGTGTCTATTCAAATGCAAATGACGAAGAAGTCAGAGCCGAAGATCTGGCCGAACCTGCTGAATTGGAACGCCTGCGTGCCTACCTTGATCAGCAATTAGACCCCCTAAAAGGGGCCGTTTCGCGTCTTGCAAACAAATTGCAACGCCGCTTGCAGGCACAGCAAAATCGGTCATGGGAATTTGATCTGGAAGAAGGCATCCTTGATGCTGGCCGCCTCGCACGTATCGTCGCAAACCCAACAACCCCGCTGTCCTTCAAGCAGGAAAAAGATACTGAATTCCGCGATACTTGCGTGACTTTGCTGCTCGACAACTCAGGCTCCATGCGTGGGCGTCCGATCTCCATTGCGGCGATTTGCGCAGATGTGATGGCCCGAACGTTGGAACGGTGTCAGGTCAAAGTTGAGATTCTGGGCTTTACAACCAAAGCTTGGAAGGGCGGATTGGCCCGTGAAAAATGGCTCAATGACGGTCGGCCAGCGACGCCAGGCCGCCTGAACGATTTGCGCCACATCATCTACAAAGGGGCAGATGCGCCTTGGCGGCGCGCGCGGCCAAACCTTGGTCTGATGATGAAAGAAGGCTTGTTAAAAGAGAACATCGACGGCGAAGCGCTTGAATGGGCCCACCGTCGAATGCAAGCCCGGCGTGAGCAGCGTAAAATTCTGATGGTGATCTCAGACGGCGCGCCAGTTGACGACAGTACGCTGTCTGTGAACCCAGCCAATTACCTTGAAAAACACCTGCGCGATGTAATCGCAATGGTCGAAAAGCGCAAAGAAGTTGAACTGATCGCAGTTGGTATCGGCCACGATGTGACCCGGTATTACGAACGCGCTGTGACAATCACCGACGTAGAACAATTGGCCGGCGCGATGACAGAACAGCTTGCCGGCTTATTCGACACCGACCCGCGCAAACGCGCCCGTGTGTTGGGGATGCGCAAAACGGGATAGCGAAATTCCAGTTTGGGGGCGTAGCCCTCAAACCTGCGCGATATTTTAGACCGGAAGAATAAGGACCCACCCCATGTTTCAAACATTTGAGGCATCATCGACGCCGCAGCAAGGTCCATTGCGCTTAGCTGCCTTGCGTGAGGTGTTGAACGCGCAAGACGTCGACGGATTTATTGTCCCACGCGCCGATGTCCACCAAGGCGAATATGTCGCCCCCCGCGATGCGCGGCTAGAATGGTTGACGGGATTTTCCGGGTCAGCCGGGTTTTGTGCTGTGCTGCCTCATGTGGCTGGCGTGTTTATTGACGGGCGGTATCGTCTGCAAATTCAGTCCCAAGTGGCCAACGATTTTACGCCCGTTCACTGGCCTGAAGTTCAGTTGGCAGACTGGCTCAAGGATCAGCTGCCAGATGGTGGAACTGTTGGCTTTGATCCTTGGCTTCACACAGTCGCTGATATCAAAACCCACCGTGAAAGCCTGCGTGATACACAGATCACATTCGTAGCGATAAGCAACCCGATTGATGCGATTTGGGTGGACCAGCCAGCAGCGCCTACAGCACTTTTCACGGCCCATCCGATGGCATTTGCAGGCGAAGACCATGCCAGTAAACGCGCCCGTCTTGCCAAGAACCTAAAGGCTGACGCGTGTATTTTGACATTGCCCGATAGCATCGCGTGGCTGTT
>JAPKCP010000003.1 GCA_028822885.1 Yoonia sp.
TTCCACTCCTCAGTGGTTACGATGAGCCAAGAACACTCTCTTATCAAATTACCCTATTTGGACCCATAGGCGCTGACGAGAAGACAATGCTACAACAAGATGCAAGCCCCCAAGTACAGCGTTTCTCAGCAACAGTATGCGTGAAGAGCGCGGTCTACACGTCTCTGATCTTTCAAAGATAGGGTTTCAACCAGGCTAGGGTGTCATCGGTTGACTGAAGTGGTTTGTATTCAGCCCCAAGCGGAGCAGTATAGCCAAGCTCTGCAATCGTTTCAAATATATGAGCATAATTGATCTCTCCGTGGTCGGGCGCACCACGATCTGGGACTGACGCAAACTGGATGTGACCAATCTGGGGCATAAGTAATTTTAGCTTATGCGTCAGATCACCTTCCATCAATTGAACGTGGTAGCAATCAAACATCAGTTTAAGATTTGGCGCATCTACAAGCTTCATGATATCTAGCGCTTGGTCGGTTGTCGTTAGAAAATAACCGGGTGCATCATACTTATTGAGTGGTTCAATCAGAATGGTGATGCCTTGCATTGCAGCCTGAGTACAGGCGTATTTAAGTGCCGCCCCAAAAGTTTGTTGTGCCCGCGCCCCGTTGGAAAAGCCCGCCATTACATGAATATTTGGAACACCAATCGCCTGCGCATAGTTCAACGCTTCATCAATTGCGGCGCGCGCCTCGCCTTCGCGGCCTGTGATTGCAGCCAGACCGTTGTCCCCCGCTACCACATTGCCCCGACGCGTGTTCAGGCCCAACATCTTTAGCCCGGTTTCCGTAAGGGCATCCGCTACATCAGAGGCAGGAACATCATAGGGCCAATGGCATTCTACCGCGTCAAATCCAGCGGCCTTGGCCGCACAGATAGCATCAGGCAAAGGCCGGTCGTTCCATAGAAACCCAAGGTTTGCTGAAAATTTCATCGGTCCCACTCTACACCAAATTTGCTAACAATTGCTTGCACCTGGATTTGCGACAGCGCCCGCGGTGACAACCCCCGTGTCATCATGGCCAACCTTGCCGTATCCTCGAGTTCTTCAATTGCGTTGCACGCAGCCTCGATATCTTTGCCCGCCACTACTGGCCCATGGTTGGCCAACATGACCGCAGAGCGTTTGCCAGCAAGGCCGCGCACAGCGGCCCCCATAGCTGGATCGCCTGGCATGAAGAAAGGCAACAGCTTCACTTGACCCAATTTCATAATGCCATACGGCGTGAGCGGTGGCAGGAAGTTGTCCGCATCTACATCGGGCATCATCGACAATGCCACGGAATGGCAACTGTGCAGATGCACAACGGCACCTGCGCTGGATCTTGTGTCATAAAAGGCGCTATGCAAAGGCATTTCTTTCGTCGGCTTGTCACCATCAATCAAAAGACCTTGCGCGTCGAAGTGACTGAGCCTGCCGGGATCAAGACAGCCAAAGCTGGTACCTGTGGGACTGACCAGTAACCCACCATCTAATGTGCGCGCAGAGATGTTGCCCGTGCTGCCACCGGTTAACCCACGGTCGAACATGGACTTTGCAAGTGTGCAAATTAATTCACGTAGTCTGGCGTCTTCAGTCATAAGTTGCTCAGTTTGGCTTGCGCATCGGCGAAAAACGTCTTGGTTCCAAAATTTCCTGATTTCAGCGTCAGCGCAATCTGATGACCCTGCGAATGACAAAACGTCCAAGGCACGCCTGGCGCAATCTCAACACCGATATCAAGCTGTGTCACGTCAAGCGCCTTCGTCACAGCCCCCGAGGTCTCGCCCCCCGCGACAATGATCCGCCGGGCACCTGCATCACGTGCAGCAACTGCGCAAGCGGCCAGCGTTTGTTCGATCAATTCACCAACCGCAGTAACACCAAATTTCTCTTGCGCGGCTTTCACCTTGCAGGGGTCTGCAGTGGCATAGATCAGTGGTGCTTTGCCCAAATCTTGCGCTGATAGCCACGCCAAAACTGGATCAGCGCCTGTTTGGGTCAGCGCAATTGGATCAAGTCGATAACTGGGTGACCCCTGCGCAATATATTCGGCGACTTGAGCGTTCGTCATGTCAGAGCAACTGCCTGATAGAATAATAGCCTCATCGGCAACTTTTGGTGTGGGAACCTTTGGCGCATCCGCGGCCAAAGTTCCATCCGCCAGATATAGCGTAGGAAGTGGCATAGCCACTGCTGAACCACCTGTTATTAGCGGCATATCTTGACAGGCCTGCGCAATGATGGCGAGATCCTCGTCGGCAACAGCATCAACGATCACATGCGCAATCCCATCCATTTTCATCTTCTCCAACTCAGCACGTAGCGCAGTGGCACCGCCTGCAACTGTAAGACGGCTCGCCAACCCTACAGGTTTGGTGACCTGTGGTTCCAAAAGCCTCATCAAATTGCTGTCGCGCATAGGCGTCAGGGGATGATCCTTCATCGGGCTTTCGGCAAGAAGCTGTTGACCCACAAATAAATTTCCCATGAATATCGACCTGCCATTTTCGGGAAATGCCGGACAATAGATCGTCTGTTCTGCTCCGAGGTCTGCCATCAATGCTTCGGCCACGGGGCCAATATTGCCCTCCATAGTGCTGTCAAAGGTTGAGCAGTATTTCCAAAAGAACCGATTTGCCCCTGCTTTACGCAACCATGCGAGTGCCGCACGGGTTTCCGCCACCGCCTCAGCGACAGGAGCGGTTCGGGACTTAAGAGCGATCACCTCAAATGGTCCAGTGTCAGACGGCGGTTCAGTTGGAACGCCAATGCGTAGAGACACCCGCACACCACTGCGCGCAAGAAGCCCCGCAAGGTCCGTGGCACCCGTAAAATCATCGGCGATACAGCCCAGAACGGTTGTCATTAGCGTGTCACTCCTTCTCACTGGGCAAGGTAATACCCGCATTGCGTGCATATACCTTGGCCACTGCGGCATCGTCCTCTGCTCCGTATCCCATTCCTGCGGCCGCGACAAACTGTTGTAATGCGACGGCGGTGATGGGGGCACTGAAATTCGCGTTCTTAGCAATGTCCAACACGATCCCAAGGTCTTTGGGCCAAATGTTGACGGAACTGTGTGGCGTATAATCACCTGCGGCAATATGTGGTGCGCGGTTCTCCAGCATCCAGCTGGTGCCAGCACATTTGCTAATCACATCAATGAATTTATCAGGCGTCACGCCTTGCGTCATACCAAAGGTCATCGCCTCAGCCATGGTTGCAATATGAACACCTGCCAACAGTTGGTTTACTGCTTTCATAGCGCTACCTGCGCCAACCGTGTCGCCAAGTTCAAACACCGTCTCAGCAATACTATCCAGAACGGGGCGCAGGGCTGCAAAGGCCTGTGGACAACCTGCTGCCATGATCGAAAGTGCACCATTGGCCGCCTTGGCAGACCCACCAGAGATTGGCCCATCCAGATAAAGCACGCCATGCTCACCGCAACGCACCGCCAAGTCTTTGGCAAAATCAGGTGGCATGGTCGCGCACGACAACACTGCAGCACCGGCTTTTAGTTTTGGAACGATGCCGGCCTTGCCGAACAGGACCTCTTGGGATTGTGCCGCGTTCAGGACCGCTATGATCACCGTATCCAGCTGATCTGCCTCCGTAATCACGTCACTGTTTTGACCACCGTCACCGACAAATCGCTTCATCTGGTCAGGGTTGATGTCCACGCCCCAGACCTGATGCCCGTCACGCAAGGCAGACATGGCGATCCCGTACCCCATTGATCCAAGCCCGATGGCTGCAACCTTTTGGATTTGTTTTGTCATTTTATTCACTTCAGGTTTTTCCGTTTGTTTTAGTTTAAGGGGTTTATCGCACAGACAATAGGGCAACGAAGGCCACGACAAGCAACGAGATCGCCATGCCTATATTGATCACTCGCCCAGTGCGTTGGTTCAGGTTCATGCTACCCAATTTGCTCCCTGCCCCCAGCCATATTAAATGAACAGGGACCCAGATTGCGTTGAAAAGCAGCAATTTAACCACGATTTCTGCAACTGGTGTGTCAGGCATGAACGTAAAACCAGAGAACAGCGTTGCGCCGACAACATAGGATTTTGGATTGATAAACTGCAGCACAAGGCCATTCATAAAGCCAAGAGGCGTCGTCGCAGGCTTGAAACCAATCATGGAATCTGCAGAGGCAATGCGCCATGCCAGATAGACCAGATACCCGACTGATGCAAAAAGCAGCACAATGCGTAGGGCAGGTACCGTCAGTACGATGGCGGCCAGACCAGATATGACAATCATCATAGTGATCAAGCCGCCCAGACACAGGCCCGTCAAGAATCTATAGCCAGAACGATAGCCATATGCCGCACCAATACCAGCGGTGGTCAAAATCCCCGGCCCCGGTGTGATCAGCAAAAAGAAAACGGCGATGACAAATTCAAGCATCCGTCATCACCTTTCGTGTCACAGCATCGCGCATTCAGGTACCACGCTGACCACGGTGCCGTCCTTGAGGTGTTGCAACAGATTGTCCACCGTCAGTGCGCCCATCGCTGCACGCGTCTCAACAGTGCCACTTCCGACATGGGGCAAAAGGACTGTATTTGGCAGATCACGCAGGGCTTGAGGGACATGCGGTTCACCCTCGAACACGTCAAGGCCCGCCCATCCAAGGGTGCCACAGCTCAAGGCATCAACCATCGCAGCTTCGTCGACAACAGAGCCACGAGACACGTTAATCAACGTCCCATTTGGCCCCAACGCCTGCATAACTTCTGCATTTACGATCTTGTTGGTTGAGGGGCCGCCCGGCGTAATGCAAATCAGCACATCACAGTCATGAGCCATTGCAGTTAGATTGTCGTAGTATTTGTAATCGACGTCCTTTTTACTGCGCGTGTGGTAGACGATCGTCGGGTTCCAAGGTGCCAGTTTATCTGCGATCGCCTGACCGATACGGCCCAGACCCAAAATGCCTATGGTCTGGTTGTCTGCACCACGGGTCAGAGGTGCGCCCCCCTTCGCCTCCCAGTCACCCGACCGCACATAAGCATCATCACGCAATATCTCGCGGTAGCAAGCGAGCAACAAAAGCACAGCGGTGGTTGCAACCTCTTGGTTCAAAACGTTCGGCGTATGCGTCACCTTGATACCACGGGCGAATGCGGCATTTGCATCGATCGCGTCATATCCCACGCCATATCCGCTGATCACCTGCAGGTTGCTCAGCGACGCCATCAGATCAGGGTTCACGCCGTCGTGCCCATTCGTGACCACATGAGTGATTTTCGCAGGATCAAAATCGTCAAGCTGGTGGATGGTGAACGCCGCCTCAAGACGTGTGCGCATCGCATCGGTGATACCGCCTATTTGTAAAAGATCAGGCATCTTGATCCACCTTTTGTTTTTGATGGCCAAGGCCTTCGATTTTGAGGTCCATAACATCGCCAACTTTCAGGAATATCGGTTCAGGTTTCATTCCCAACGCCACACCAGGAGGTGTGCCAGTCGTAATCACATCGCCTGGATGCAGGGTCATCAAGCCAGACAGATGTTCGATAATTTCCGCAACACTAAAGATCATCGTCGCTGTCGATCCCGTCTGCATCCGCTTGCCATTCACATCAAGGCTCATCGACAAGTTTTGCGGGTCGGCGACTTCGTCACGGGTGACCAGCCAAGGGCCAGTAGGGCCAAAGGTGTCGCAAGATTTGCCCTTGGTCCATTGGCCTGTGAGGTTAGCCTGAAAGTGCCGTTCAGAGACGTCATTGACGATGCAGTAACCCGCAACGTGATCCAGAGCGTCTTCTTTAGAAACATATTTTGCAGTCTTACCAATGATCACCCCAAGCTCGACCTCCCAATCGGTGTGTGTTGACCCACGCGGCATAACCACATCGTCATAGGCACCAACAATGGCTGAATTTGCTTTGAAAAACAGGATCGGATGCTTAGGGATCGCGGCACCCGTTTCGGCAGCATGATCCGAATAATTCAGTCCGATGCACAGGAATTTTCCAATATTGCCCACGCAAGCGCCAATGCGCTGTTCGCCTTCAACGATAGGCAAGGCAGAGACATCAAGCGCACGCAGAAGGTCCAGCGTTGCGTCGTTCAGCATAGCTCCATTTATATCATCCACGTGTTCCGACAGATCGCGCAATAAACCAGCGTTATCCAGCAGACCGGGCTTCTCGGACCCGATAGGGCCGTAGCGAAGTAGCTTCATATTATGTTCCTTTTAGTGCCAGTGTGTTAGCTGTAATTTTCTTCAATGGTTGTCACGCGGCATAAAGCGACGCGCGATGTCTTGGTATTTATCTGCGCCTTCAAGCGTCATGCCTTGATCCAAACGGCCAACCTTTTCGCGGAACAGTTCCTGCCAAGGTGTTTGGCTGGCGGGAATGTCATATCCACCATTTGCAACCAAGGTCCGCGCGCGCTCGTTCAACTCATCCAGTGGTACCAACATATCAGCAGAGCCTTTACCAAGGTCGATCCGCACCCGATCACCCGTTTGCAACAGCGCAAGACCACCACCATCCGCTGCCTCAGGCGAGGCATTCAAAATTGACGGGGAGCCCGAGGTGCCCGACTGGCGGCCATCACCGATACACGGCAGTGCCTCAACACCTCGTTTGATCAAGTAGGACGGCGGCCGCATGTTCACAACTTCGGCAGCACCGGGATAGCCTTTGGGACCCGCACCGCGCATGAACAAGACGCACATTTTGTCGATATTCTCAGATGGGTCATCAATTCGGTGATGGAAGTCCTCAGGCCCGTCGAACACAATCGCGCGGCCCTCAAAGGCTTCAGGATCGTCTGGGTTCGACAGATAGGTTTCGCGGAACGCCGGTGATATTACGGACGTTTTCATAATCGCGGACTCGAACAGATTGCCAGACAAGTTCAGGAATCCCGCGTGCTCCACCATTGGATCGGTTGCGGGTTTAATTACGTCGGTATTCTTGGACCGCGCAACCGCACAGTTGTCACCGATGCTATTGCCATTCACCGTGAGTGCGCCGGGATGGGGCAACAGCCCCCCCGCCATCAGCTCACCCAAGACCGCAGGGACACCACCCGCGTGCTGGTAATCCTCGCCCAGATACTCACCAGCAGGCTGCATATTCACTAAAAGCGGCATATGATGCCCATGTTTTTGCCAATCGTCATTGTCCAGCGGCACACCCAAGTGGCGGGCAATCGCATTCAAATGCACTGGCGCGTTGGTCGACCCGCCGATGGCAGAGTTCAACACGATTGCATTCTCGAACGCCTCGCGCGTCATAATATCGGTGGGGCGGATGTCCTCCCACACCATATCCACGATGCGTTTTCCAGTCTCATAGCTGATCTGTCCACGTTCGCGATATGGCGCTGGGATGGCCGCAGAACCGGGCAATTGCATACCCAACCCTTCGGCCAAGGAATTCATCGTTGTGGCCGTACCCATGGTGTTGCAGTAACCTACAGATGGGGCCGATGCGGCGGCAATTTCCATAAACTCGTCGGTATCAATCTCGCCTGCAGCCAGTTTTTCACGCGCTTTCCAGATGACAGTGCCAGACCCAGCGCGTTCGCCCTTCCACCAGCCGTTCAACATAGGGCCGACTGACAGTGCAATAGCAGGAATGTTCACCGTCGCTGCCGCCATCAACAGCGCCGGTGTGGTTTTATCACAACCGATATTCAAAACGACACCATCCAGCGGATAGCCAAATAGCGTCTCGACCAAAGACAAATACGCAAGGTTTCGATCCAGCGACGCAGTGGGCCGCTTACCAGTTTCCTGAATGGGATGGACTGGGATTTCGATACAGGTACCACCCGCCGCTATGATGCCGTCGCGCACGCGCTTTGTCAGCTCAATGTGGTGGCGGTTACAAGGTGATAAGTCACTGCCGGTTTGGGCGATGCCAATGATCGGCTTGCCCGACTGTAGCTCTTCGCGCGTCAGGCCGTAATTCAGATAGCGCTCCAGATACAACGCGGTCATTTCCAGATTGTCAGGGTTCATGAACCATTTGCGCGACCGTAAATCTTCTATCTTTATGCGTTTTGTCATTGGCCTGACCAACCTCCATCAATGATATGTGCGTGCCCTGTGGTAAAACCACTTTCGTCACTGGCAAGATAAACGACAAGTGCTGCAATCTCTTCAGCGGTCGCGACACGACCCATGGGCTGGCGCGCAACGAATTGTTCCATCGCTCTGTCATAGCTGCCCAATTGCTCACCAAGGGCTGTAACCCGGTCATGCCAGCTGGGAGACTCGACCGTACCAGGACAGATGCAGTTGCAGCGGATGCCTTTGGTAATGTAGTCGACAGCCACCGATTTGGTAAGACCTACAACAGCGGCTTTTGTTGTCCCATAAATAAAGCGATTGGGTGCGCCAATAATGGAGCCTGCGGCAGATGACATGTTGATAATCGAGCCGGCTCCACGCTCCAACATGCCCGGCAATGCGGCGCGGATTGTGCGGATCATAGAGCGGACATTCAGGTCGATGGCGAAATCAAAATCATCATCTGTTGTGTCCAAAATTGCACCGTGATGGACAAAACCTGCGCAGTTGAACAACACGTCTGGTGCGGCCCGCGCAACGCCTGCTTTCACGCTTTCATCATCACGCACATTAAGTTCGAAAATTTCAATATTTTCGAGATTCTCCCTCCGAATCGTGGATAGAACTTCCATATTTACGTCTGTGGCGAACACCTGCGCGCCTGCGCGCGCCATCGCTATAGCACTGGCACGGCCAATACCTTGTCCAGCCGCTGTGACCAATACAGATTTACCACTAAGTCTTTGTTCTATCATATAAATTAAGCCCTGATTCTTACGATATGACTCTGCTATTATGTGCCAAAAAGGGTGCAAAATCATCTGGAATTATGAATGATCTTTAAGGCCCTCTGGCCCTTTTGATCTGATAGGGTAGCTTATGACAGACATTTCAATTTGACCATAACCACTGACCCGACCATGGCGCACCCTGCACAGTTTGGGCACAAAAGGACGACCGCCACATGAACCAAACCCGCAAAATCACCCTCATCGGTACTGGGCTAATGGGGCTACCCATGTCCCGCAATCTAATGGCGGCAGGGCATGATCTGACAGTCTGGAATCGCCGTGCGCACCGTGCGGCACCATTGGTTAAGGAAGGTGCTAAGACTGCCGATACGGTGGCCAGGTCGATAGCGGGTGCGCAGGTGGTTATCTCCATGCTTTCAGATGGCTTTGCCACAGGTGAACTGCTGTCAGATCCAGATGTGCAGCGTGCACTAACTACTGGTATGGTCTGGATTGATATGTCGAGTGCCAAGCCCGTGCATGCGCGGGCACATTCCACCCTTTTGGCTGGCTTAGGTGTAACTCACTTGGATGCGCCCGTTTCGGGTGGAACCAAAGGCGCTGAGGCAGGTAACCTTGCTATAATGGTAGGCGGCGAAGCGGCAATCGTTGAGGACATGCGTTTCGTCTTTGAGGCGATGGGCCGACCCGTTCATGTCGGTCCGTCCGGGTCTGGTATGCTGTGTAAATTGGCGAACCAAACAATTGTTGCCGTGACAATCTCCGCCGTGGCTGAGGCTACGTTACTTGCAGAAAAAGGCGGGGCGGACCCTGTGGCCCTTCGCGCGGCCCTCAAAGGAGGATTTGCAGACAGCGTGGTTTTACAACAACATGGCGAACGGATGTCAGAGGGGAATTTCACCCCCGGAGGACTTTCAAAGTTCCAGCTGAAAGACCTTGATAACACATTAGCAGAAGCCGCAAGTTTGGGCCTTGCCCTCCCCACAACCCAAGAGGTTCGCAACCGCTTTGCGCATTTCTGTGAAGAAATGGGTGGCGCTGATTTGGATCACTCTGGCCTGTATCTGGAACTTAAAAAACGGAATGATCTGACATGACCAAAATCCTAATCCTTGGCGGCGGCGGTATGATCGGGCAGAAACTGGCCAGACGCATCACTGAGCATGACATTTTTGACGGCGTTGAGCTGACACTGTTTGACCGCGCGTTTCCCAAAAACGGCGTGATCACCAAAACAGTAATGGGCAATATCGCAGACGCCACCACGGCACAAACACTGGCAGCCAGCAGGCCTGATGTGATTTTCCACCTTGCAGCCATTGTATCAGGAGAGGCCGAGACCAAGTTTGATCTAGGCTGGGACGTCAACATGATGGCGATGTGGCATTTGCTTAATGCGATCAAGACAGAGCATGGCGCATCTGAAGGTACGTACCGACCACGTGTGGTTTTCACCTCATCCATTGCTGTCTATGGCGGTCCCTACCCCGACAAGATCGACGATTCATTCCTGTCTGCACCGCAGACCAGCTACGGCGCGCAAAAGGCCGCCTGTGAATTGATGATTACGGATTTTAGTCGCAAAGGGTTTATCGACGGGATTTCCTTGCGCCTACCCACGATCTGCGTGCGCCCGGGCAAAGCCAACGCTGCTGCATCTTCGTTCTTTTCAGGAATTATCCGTGAACCACTGAACGGAATTGTAGCGGTCTTGCCCGTTGCAGATACCGTACGCCATTGGCACGCCAGCCCACGCGTGGCAGCACAGTTTTTAACGCATGCTGCAACGCTTGACACCGATCTGCTGAACGGGCGGCGTGCGCTGAACCTGCCAGGGGTAAGCTGCACAGTAGCAGAGCAAATCGAGGCGCTGCGCAACGCCGCTGGCCAGGATGCTGTTGATCTGATCAAGCTAAAACTTGACCCGACAATCATGCAAATTGTCGACGGATGGCCACGTGATTTCAACCCCGAACGAGCTGTCGCATTGGGTTTTGTGGCTGAAAGCAGTTTTGACGAAATAATAAAAGTCTACATCCACGACGATCTAAAAGCTTAGACCTGTAACGTGTTTCCGGTCAGGTGACGTGCCAGATGATCATGGATCTTTTGGCGCGTCAAACCTTCATCACCAGACACAGCTGCGGCAAGAATTTCTGCGTGATGCTGAATGTTATCAGAAATGAAATCGAACTGGCGATCTGCTACCATCAGTTGCTGACGGAACTGCGCATAAACCTTCGCATGTAACTCTTTTAGTGTTTCCGAGCCGCATGCTGATATCAAAGTCTGGTGAAATTCCCGTTCTGCATTGAACCAGATCGGAACCAAATCGGTAGGGTCGTCGGTGGTATGAATACGTTTTTCAATATGGCTCAATTGGTGGTGCGCAGCAGTCAAACGCGCCTCCCATGCGACGCCACCCTTATGGATCGAAAGCACTGTGCCCTCCCCCTCTAGAAGCACCCGCATGTGGGTAAGTTCCATAAGTTTTTCCGGCGACCTTTCAGGGACTCGAAACCCCCGTTGTTCCTGAAATTTGACCAAGCCAAGCGTAGACAGCCGAAAAAGCGCCTCACGAATAGTGCTGGCAGAACAATCATATTCACGGCTTAAGACTTCGGCACGCAGCTTTGCTCCGTGCTCAAATCCCGCAGATACAAGTCGACCTTGAAGGTTTAGATAGATGTCTTTTTCATTAAACATGTCGGACCATACCTTTTTCCAGATGCAAGAACACTAGTGCATTTTATTTTGCAAATACACTATAATCTCGAAATTATAGATAATTTCACTTTATTCTTGTGGTAAGCGAATTCCTGTCCTAACGTTTAACCAGCGTACAGAAACGGGAGTAATATGACCCCCGATACCGCAACGCGTAATGTCTGGGAGGACTATATGAAACTGATGAAAACAGCGGCCACATTGGCCGTCACTGCCGCACTGGCTGCAACAACCGCGATGGCAGACGGCCACGCTACAACAACACTGCGCATTCAGACTCACTTCTCGCCCGAGACACTGTCAGGCAAGATGGCCGCGAAATACGTTGATGACATTCAAACTATGTCCAATGGCGAAATCGCAGTTGAGATGTTTTATTCCTCATCCGTGGTGAAATCGGTTGAAACGTTTGATGCCGCTGCAACAGGTATTCTTGATTGCGATATGACAGGTGGCGCATACCAAACTGGTAAGAACCCAGCGTTCCAATTTGCGGGCGACTTAATGGGCGGCTACCAAAACCCATACCAACAGATGGCATGGTTGCTGCACGGCGATGGTCGCGCAGCTTTAAATGATCTGTATAACCCATATGATATGGAGTTTGTTGGTTGGTGGATCCCGGGTCCAGAATCGCTAGCCTCTACAAAACCGATCCGCAATGCCGATGACTTTAAAGATTGGAAATTCCGCTCCCCCCCTGGCCTTGCAACAAAGGTATTTGCGGCCATGGGTGCATCGCCAATCGTGATGGACTTCAACGAGATCTTTACCGCACTTGAAACTGGTATCATCGATGGCGCAGACGCGGCAAACCTCACCAACAACGTAGGCCTTGGTCTATATGACATTGCCGAGCACACGAACTACCCGGGCTTCCACTCAATGCCTGCTGACCACCTTGCGTGCAACAAGGCCGTCTGGGAAGGCATGCCTGCACACCACCGTAAGATCATGGAAGTCGCGATGGACAGCCTTGCATTGCACAATGCGACCGTCAACGAAGTCCAGAACGAACAGACCGCGAAAACCCTTCGCGCCAAAGGTGTCAACCTTTATGAGTGGACACCAGAAGATCTGGCCAAGTACCGTTCTGCGGTTCAAACAGGTTGGACCGAGTTTGCGACAACACCAGAAGCCAAAGCGCTGCTGGCAAGTCACATCGCATTCCTAAAAGACATGGGCGCGATGAAGTAATCAACGCCATGTGTTGAACCAAATCTACGGCAAGGCTGTCTTGATGGCCTTGCCGTATTTACCTTTAAACGTTGGAACCAAATGAAAATCACCCGCATTATCAGTCATGTGCTTCAGTATGATATGCCTGAAGTTTTGGGGTATTCGCAGCAGTATTACGCCAAACGTTCCGCGCATTTGGTCGAGGTGCAAACCGACGAAGGTGTGACGGGTTGGGGCGAATGTTTTGGTCCGGGGAACATAGCGATAGCCAACAAAGGCATCGTTGAAAAAGTTATTCAGCCGATGGTTCTTGGGATGGACCCGATGGACCGCGACGTGATTTGGCACAAGGTATATAACCTTCTGCGAGATCATGGGCAAAAAGGCATGCCGATGCAGTCGCTCTCTGGCGTAGACATCGCACTTTGGGACATCGCGGGAAAAGTTACGGGCCTCCCGCTGCATAAGCTGATTGGCGGTGCGCACCGTGTCGACGTACCATGCTACGGCTACGGTATGATGCTGCGCGATGAGCCGATCGATGATTTAGCCAAGCGGTTTGAAGATGAAGCGGCTGCAATCAAAGGCATGGGCTTTACTGCCGCCAAGATGAAGACTGGATTTGGGCCCAAACCTGATGTGAAGCTCTGTGAGGCTGTTCGGCGTGGCGTCGGCGATGACTTCAAATTCATGGTCGATGCCAACCACTGCTACACCACATCGGACGCTTTTTATGTGGGCCGCGCGTTAGAAGAGTTAGACGCCTACTGGTTCGAAGAACCAATCGCACCTGAGGATCTAGACGGCTACCGCGAACTGCGCGCAGGTCTCAAGATCAACATCTCGGGCGGGGAAGCCGAATTTAGCCGCTGGGGTTGGCGTAATATTTTGGAAAATCGCGGCCTCGACATCGCGCAACCCGAAGTTTGTGCGCTTGGTGGTGTTTCAGAGTATCTGCGTGTTTTAGCGTTGTGCCACGCGCATTTCACACCCGTGATTAACCACGTCTGGGGCAGTGCTATTGCGGTTGCCACGAACCTGCAGTTGCTGGGCGCGATGCCCCCCCTGCCCGGTGGTCTGCACCCGTGGGAGCCAATGTTAGAATTCGATACCACCGACAACAAATTTCGCGATGAGCTGCTAGCAGAACCTTTGGATATTCAGGGGCAGGTCAAAGCAAACAATGGTCGCGTGGTTATTCCGACGGGTCCAGGCATCGGCGTTGAACCGGACATGGACTTTATCAAACACTTCGAAATCGAAGCGTAAAGCAAAGGGAACTCTCATGCAGAAAAGATCAGGCGGCATCGTAGAGTGGCTGATACCACTGGCGTTTGTGGGCACGGCTGCCTGGCTCATCTGGCATTTGCCAGCTTTCATGCTCGACTGGGTTCCCTACACATCCGAAAGCATGCGCGCGCAAGTTGAGGCTATCTATATCCGCGCAGATGTGACCCCAAATATGAGCGGCATCTTTGGGGGTCACATTGATATTATTGACATTATCGCGCTAATCGCGACTCCAATCTTGGTTTTCTTTGGGGCCCGTTCGGTGCGCCCCGCGGGGATGGAATACGAAGGTGCCAGCAAGATTGACCATATTGCCCTGTTTATGGGCCGTGTAACCATGATGATGATCGCGACCATGACAATTGTGATGCTTTATGAAGTGTTCATGCGCTACATCATGGAACAACCGACTGAGTGGGCGAACGAGATGACGTTGTGGTTCGCGAGTTTCGTATTCCTGATCTCTGGTTTTTACGCAATGCAACAACGCTGCCACATCCGAATTTTCCTGATCTACGACATTATGCCACGCTGGGTTCAACGGGTGTTTGACTCGGTCTCGTGCCTGCTAATCGTCACGTTCGCGTTCTTTCTGGTCTACGGCAGCTACAAGCAGGTGTTCGTGAACAAGCTGTATAGGTGGGAGCTGTACGGCTCTGCCTTTAATCCGCCGATCCCAGCAACGTTGCAGCCAATGGTGTTGATCATGATCACGCTGGTCGCAACTCAAGCGGTGCTAAATCTGATCGCAGATTGGAACAAAACTCCTGAAATCCACACAGATGAGCCGGATCAGGACGAAATTGAAATGCTCAAACGCGCAGTAGGACAAGACTAATGGATATTGGAACGATTTCACTGGTATTGATGTTGGCGCTTATTGCACTGCTAGCTATCGGTATGCCGCTTGGCTTCGCCTCTGCGTCCCTCGCAGTTTTAGTGCTGGTCATGAAGTTTGAGCCCACTTTGCTATTGAACCCATTCACTTTCGGTGACGGTATGTTGACCAGCAGGCCAGGCACTGGGCCGCTTTATATTCTCGCACAGAAAATATACGGGCTTTTAACAGACTATGTCCTTATATCCATACCACTGTTTATCTTCATGGCGTCCCTGCTGGAACGATCTGGCATTGCCAAAGACATGTATTCATCGCTTAATATATGGCTGTCGCGCACGCGCGGTGGCATCGCAATTGTTACTTCAATCATGGCTGTGATCATGGCAGCAATGTCGGGCATTATCGGTGGTGAAGTTGTCCTTTTGGGCCTAATTGCCCTGCCCCAGATGCTGCGGCTTGGGTACAATCAAAACCTCGCTATTGGTGTGATCTGTGCGTCCGGTTCGTTGGGCACGATGATCCCACCATCAATCGTTTTGATCATCTATGGCCTGATTACGGAAACGTCGATCAAGGCACTGTTTACGGCGTCCTTCATTCCAGGCTTTATGCTTGCTTCGATGTTCATTCTTTACATCATTGTCCGCACGACCTTGCGCCCCGAAGATGCGCCCCTACCCGAACCCGATCCCAATGATCCACCACGCAAAGAAAAGCGTCTGCTGTTTGCAGCATTTATGTCCATCGTTATTGCAGGTTTCTGCACCTTCCTGTTCTTGCGTGCGATGTTCTTTGAACTTTCCGGTTCAAATGCTGCCAGTGACGGCGATCCTGCGCGTCTTGGCACCGCAGCCCACATGCCGTGGCTTGCAGGGATTACGATCGGCGCGTTGATCCTAATCTACTTTGTCTTTGGCAAAGACCGCTCTAAACTTGGTTGGGACATGGGAAAAGGCCTTGTTGCTCCAATGGTCGTCATCGGCGTTGTCATGGGTTCCATTTATGGTGGTATTACCGGCATTACAGAAGCCGCAGGTATGGGGGCTGCCGCAGTTCTGGTCATCGCAATTCTGCGTGGTGAAGGCTCGTTTGAGTTGGTCTGGGAAAGCCTGATGCGCACGTTGCGTTCTACTGGCACAATCATTTGGGTCACCATTGGTGCCGCATCCCTCGCGGGGGCCTACACCATCGCTGGCGGCCCCCAATACGTGGCGGATCTGATCGTGGGCAAGGATTTGCCAACCATGATGGTCATTCTAACTATGATGGTCATCCTTCTCTTTATGGGCGCATTCATGGACTGGGTCGGCATTGTATTGCTGATCATCCCCGTCTTCTTGCCCATCGTTCTGCGCCTGCCCATCGACGAAATTGGCTTCATCGGTCAGCTCGAACCGTCACACGTGGCGATCTGGTTTGGTGTGGTGTTCTGCATGAACATGCAGGTCAGTTTTCTGTCCCCACCCTTTGGTCCAGCGGCGTTCTATCTGAAATCCGTAGCTCCGCCACACATCAGCCTCACAGACATCTTCAAAGGCTTCCTGCCCTTTATCGGCATTCAGCTTGTGGCTTTGTCCGTATTGCTCATCTGGCCAAACATAATTGCACTCTTACTCTAGAGATATGCCATGCTTACCCAAGACCAAATCACGCACTTCGACACACAAGGATACGTGGTTGTACCCGACCTTATTCCTGAAGGTCTTTTGGGCCGTGTTCGAATGGAGTACGCGCAACTGCTGAACACGCTTTACGCCGATTGGTTTGCAAAGGGGTTGGTCAAAACTCAGCCCGAACAGTTGGATTTTGGGGGCAAACTGCAACATGCTTATGAGGAGGGCTGTGACTATTTTCAGCCACTCGACATATCACTCCCCGGTGACCAGATTTTGGCAGATACACCTTTCCACTTCGGCCATGCAGTCTTTGACATGCTCAGGGCCGAACCGCTTTTGGATGTTATAGAACAGCTCATTGTGCCAGAGTTGAACAGCAATCCAATCCAGCACGTTCGATTGAAACCACCCGTCGGTGTGCTCGCTTCCGACGAAGTGCGGCCTCATATTGCCGCGACAGACTGGCATCAGGACCGCGCTGTGGCGCTGGAAGACGCTGATGAAACCGATATGGTTACTTGCTGGATCGCTATAACAGAGGCCACCATCGACAACGGGTGTTTGCAGGTTCAGCCCAAGACGCCCGATCAAACAATCCTGCCCCATTGCCCGCGCACCCAAACCGGCATTGCCGATGGCTATGTTAATGAAATGGGCGCAATCCCCCTGCCCGTCTCAGCGGGTAGTGCTGTGCTGTTTCACCCCCTGACGCCCCATGCCTCTCTCAAAAATAACTCTGAAAGGTTTCGCTGGTCGTTTGACATACGTTTCAACAAAACTGGTCAACCCACAGGGCGCAGCCATTTCCCTGAATTCATCGCCCGTTCGCGCGCGCATCCACAAACCGAACTACATGATTGGCAAGTCTGGAAAACCATGTGGGAAGACACCCGATCACGTTTGGCCAATGCGACTCATACTGACATTCACCGCTGGTCATCAGATGCGCCCTACTGCGCATGATAGCCCTACAATTCGGAAGGAAAACAAATGAACTTCGTACGTTTGGACCGCGCAGATAATGTGGTCACGGCCACGCGTGCGCTGGAAGTTGGCGTCGTAATCGAAGACGTGCAAACAACGGCCCTTATCCCCTCTGGCCACAAAATCGCGACTGCCGCGATTGCCAAAGGTGACCCAGTGCGCAAATACGCTCAACTGATTGGCTATGCAGCAACCGATATTAAGGCAGGGGATCACGTCCACACGCAAAATGTTGAGTTCCGCAATACGGATATGGCCTATGAGTTCTCAACTGATTTGCGCCCTGTGGTTCTGGCAACGACACAAGATACATTCATGGGGTTTCGCCGTGAAAACGGGCGTGTCGGCACCCGCAACTATATCGCAATTGTAACCTCAGTAAACTGCTCGGCGACCGCCGCGCGTATGATCGCGGACCATTTCACACCAGACATTCTTAGCCAGTTTCCCAACGTCGACGGCGTGGCCGCCTTCGTGCATGGCACAGGCTGCGGCATGGCCGACAACGGCGACGGTTTTGAAGCACTACAACGTGTTATGTGGGGCTACGCGAAACATCCGAACCATGCCGGCGTGCTAATGGTCGGACTGGGCTGTGAGATGAACCAAATCGACTGGCTCCTTGAGGCGTATGGCCTGAAGCACAGCCCCACTTTTCAAACTATGAATATCCAGAAAGTTGCAGGTTTGCGCCGCACGATCGAGATGGGTATCGCCAAGGTCACCGCCATGCTGCCCATCGCGGACAAGGCCACCCGAACCGAATGCCCAGCCTCTGAGTTGATGGTCGCGCTGCAGTGCGGTGGCTCTGATGCTTGGTCCGGCGTCACAGCGAACCCTGCACTTGGCTATGCATGCGATTTGCTCACGGCCCAAGGGGCCACAGGCGTGCTGGCAGAAACACCCGAAATTTACGGTGCCGAACACCTTCTGACCCGCCGCGCGGTGGACCAAGCGACGGGCGACAAGCTTATCAGTCTCATCAAGTGGTGGGAGGATTATACGACCAGAAACAAGGGCTCGATGGACAACAACCCCTCTCCTGGGAACAAGCAGGGTGGCCTTACCACGATCCTTGAAAAATCACTCGGCGCAGCCGCCAAAGGCGGTACGTCCCCCCTTACTGGCGTCTACAAATATGCAGAGCCCGTCACAACACGCGGGTTCACGTTTATGGACTCTCCGGGTTATGATCCCGCATCCGTCACCGGCCAAATCGCAGGCGGCTGCAACTTAGTGTGCTTCACCACCGGACGCGGCTCTGCTTTCGGCTCTAAACCCGCGCCAACCATCAAGATTGCAACCAACACTGAAATGGCGATGCGCATGAGCGAAGACATGGACATTGACGCAGGCGAGGTCCTGTCAAAAGGCATAAGCATCGAAGAAAAAGGCTGCGAAATCTACAAGATGTTTTTACGCGTAGCATCAGGTGAAGTGACAAAGTCAGAAGCACAAGGATTGGGCGACTACGAATTCGTCCCATGGCAAATCGGGGCTGTGATGTGAAACGCATTCTCGTTGTTGGTGGTGGTTTGATTGGGATACGCCATGTCCAAGCCGTGGTCGCACATCCCAGATGCGAACTTGTCGGTTTGGCCGATCCTGACATGACGATTGCCGGGGAGCATACACGATTTGCCAATATGGCAGAGGCCCCTGACAACATTGACGGTGCGATTATTGCCACACCCACGCATCTGCATGCCGACCATGGTATTCAAGCCACGAAACGTGGTTGGCATGTATTGATTGAGAAGCCCGTCACAGGCACCATCAAAGACGCCAAGCGGCTTGAGAATACATTGAAGATGACAGGCACCACATCATTGGTCGGTCACCACCGACGGTATCACGCGCCCGTTCAGCAGCTCAAATCCCTGATCGCCAACGGAACAATCGGCACCGTGGTCAATGCCTCCATTATCTGGGCAATGCGCAAACCTGATGCCTATTTTGAAGGCAACTGGCGCGCTGCAGGCGGCAGCCCTGTGATGATAAATCTTGTACATGACATTGATACCCTGCGCTTTGTTGTCGGGGAAATTGTGAAAACAACCGCCCTTCGGGGTGCGTCCTTGCGCGGGACCGACCGGATCGAAAGCGGTGCCGTCGTCCTTATGTTCGAAAATGGTGCCACTGGTACGATCAGCTTTGCAGACACCTCGCCTTCCCCTTGGGGGTTTGAGGCGGGCACAGGTGAGAACCCAAACATTGGAACCACACACCAAGACATGATGTGGATCACGGGCACAAAAGGGGCGGTCAGTTTTCCGTCAATGACCCTTTGGCATGGCTCTGATTGGGGTACATCTGCAAAACGAACTGCCTTAGACGTCGCGCAAAACATCCGCACACCACTTGATGCACAACTTGACCATTTCATAAACGTTATGGACGGCGCGCCCCCTTTGATTGATGTGGCTGACGCAGCCCGTACACTCACTGTGGCACAAGAAATTGAGGCACAATTGGCCCAACAATCAAATACCCCTGCCACACGCCTAGCGCAGGGCTAATTCAAGAATTATTTCAAGGGATATATACATGAGAAAACCAGAAATCGGATTCATAGGCCTTGGGCTTATGGGCGGCGCAATGGTTGGCCGCCTTCAGGATCTTGGGTACAAATTAACCATCCTCGGCAACCAAGACCGGACCTATCTGGACGCGGCGATCGCACGTGGCGCTGTTGAAGCAAAAGATGCAAAAGCCGTTGCTGAAGTGAGCGATGTCGTGATGCTTTGCATGGGCACGTCCGAGCACGTCGAAGCACGTATGCGCGGCACGGATGGCGTAATCGCAGGCCTACGCGCCGGTGCAACAGTCATCGACTTTGGCACCTCGTTGCCGGGCAGTACCCGAAGCCTGGCCGACGAAGTTGCAGCAGCAGGTGGCACATATCTAGACGCACCACTGGGTCGAACACCACAACACGCGGTTGATGGCTTGCTGAATATTATGGCAGCTGGCGACAAAGCTGCGTTTAACAAAGTTGAAGGCACCTTGAAAGATTTGGGTGAAAACGTCTTTCACCTTGGCGAAATTGGATCTGGCCACACAATCAAATTGATCAACAACTTCTTTGGGATGACTGTCGCGAACGCGATGGCTGAAGCCTTCGCAATGGCAGATGTTGCAGGCGTCGATCGCGCAGAGCTGTACAAAGTGATGGCCGCTGGACCATTGCATTCAGGTATGATGGATTTTGTGAAAACTTACGGCGTTGATAAAGACCCCTCAGCCATCGCCTTTGCCATCAAGAACGCCGCAAAAGACGTCGGATATTACGCAAAAATGGCCGAAGATGCAGGTGTTGACAGCCTGATGAGCAAGGGCACTCTTACCGCCTTAACGCAGGCGCGCGACAGCGGCCAAAGCGAAGATATGGTCGGCCAGATGGTCGACTTTTACGTCAAACGTTTTGCAAAAAAATAGAAATGGCTGTCATTGCACAATCAAACGCTGATTTACCCCGCTTAGGTATCCTAATGATGCTTGTGGCGTGGTTCATATTTTCATTTGTAGACACGGGTGCGAAATGGTTGGCGGTGGCAGGCATCCCTGCGTTTCAATTGACGTTTATGCGCTATGCGGGGCATTTTGGTATTTCCATAGCCATGATTGCGCGCGGTGGCATCACAGCAGATCGGTTTAAGACCGATCACCTGTGGGCAGTTGTCAGCCGTGCAGTTTTACTGGTCACTGCGACACTCTCCAACTTTTACGCATTGCAATTCCTGCCCCTTACAGTCGTTTCTGCCATTGTTTTTTCGAGCCCTGTGATCGTCTGTTTCCTGTCTATATATATGCTGGGAGAACGCGTTGGCCCTTGGCGCTGGGGTGCTATCCTTTTGGGGTTCATCGGTGTGTTGATCGTGGTCCGACCTTTTGGCACCACGTTTCATCCAGCCGTTTTGCTGATCGTTTATAATGCCACGGCACTGGCGTTTTATTCGATGATGACCCGCAAACTGTCAGGCATCGTTGCTGTGGAAACCATGCAGTTTTACATGGGGCTGGTCGGTACGTTGTTAATGCTGCCTTTTGCTATTTGGACTTGGGTGCAGCCTGAGACCTCCTTTGGCATGCTTGTCCTCATTGCGCTGGGTATATTCGGCTGGGCTGGTCATCAATTGCTCACCAATGCGCATCGTTTCGGCACGGCAAACCAACTGATGCCCTTTACCTATTCTTTCCTGATCTATGTTGCGATATGGGGCTATTTATTCTTCGGCACCATCCCTGACTTTTGGACCATGATAGGTGCAATAGTTATCATGTGCGCGGGTCTCATAATCTGGAAAAGAGAACAGAGATGATGTCTGTTGCCTGTATTGGCGAAGCGATGATTGAGCTGTCTCTTGTTGGGAACAACGCACAGGTCGGCGTGGCTGGTGATACGTTAAACACAGCGATTTATCTGCATCGCGCAGCGCCAAACATACAGGTCGACTTTATCACTTGCCTTGGCGACGATCCATTTTCTGGCCGTATCTGCGACTTCATGGCTGTCCAAGGTATCGGGGCAGCCGCCGTGCGCAAGATCGCAGGGGCATCCCCCGGTCTTTATGCAATTGCAACCACTCCAGAAGGGGAGCGTAGCTTTACTTACTGGCGCTCTAACGCTGCTGCACGACAGCTTTTTGCAGATCACGACTTTAGCCTGCTAGAACGATACGATGCCGTCTACCTATCCGGCATTTCACTCGCGATCCTTCCCCATGACATACGGCTGGCATTGATCGACCACCTGAAGACCTCATCACTGCGTGTGATCTATGACAGCAACTACCGGCCCCGTTTGTGGGACAGCATCGACAATGCCCGCAGCGTAACAGCCGCGATGTGGGCGCGCACTGATATCGCGCTGCCCTCAATTGACGATGAAATGCTTTTGTTTGACGAGACCGCAGATCAAGTCACCGCGCGCTTTGCAAAGCATAAGGGACAAGGTGCGCTAAAACGTGGGCCCAAAGGTCCCTTATCAATTGGGCAAGCAGTCCCGCAAAGCTATCGTCATGCACCATCTGTCATTGACACAACAGCTGCTGGTGACAGTTTTAACGGCGGCTATCTTGCGGCCCTACTGACAGGGAAAACACAATCTGAGGCGCTGATGGCAGGCCATGCCTTAGCTGCTGTTGTGATCCAACACCGCGGTGCCATCATACCCGAATAAGTGGTGCCAAATCAGCCGCATTAACCAGACTTAAAATTTGCATTAATGGGTCCTTACAGCGCGCAGCGTCCATCAAAGCCGTGGCTTTTGGATCATTTAGCACCTTGCCCATGGTCGTTTCCGATATGCAAAAATCGACCCACGCCTGAATGCCTTTGATCACTGCAGGGGCATTTCCTTCTGCATTACGCAAGGTTGCAATAAATCGGTACGGCACTTTTTGGGATCCATCCATCGCGATCTGATCCAACCGGTGCATTAATTCAGGATTTTCAAACCGCGCCACCAGTGCTTTTGCATAACCTAGGGCCTCGCCCCTCACTTCAGTTGGCAAAGTTGTTGCGGCCTCCTGCATCAAAGATACAACCCATGCGTGCAGCTCAACATCGGCAATGGCCTGATGCACAAACACATGCCCGCGTGCAAGCCCAGCGTACGCCATCAACGAATGCGCCCCATTCAACATCCTAAGCTTACGTAACTCATGTGGCGCGACATCCGAAACAAACTGCACATCCGGCCAATCAGGGCGCGGACCTGCAAAATCATCCTCTATCACCCATTCGCAAAACGCTTCTGTTGGCACCGCCATCGGATCACCGCTGATCGCCCTTACATTATCCGTCGTCGCAGGTGTTATCCGGTCCACCATCGCATTGGGAAACCGCACGATCCCCCAGTCAATCACCAACCCCGCAGCCTGTGCAAACCGTTCAACGGCACGCGCCAATGCCGCTCCATTTTCAACTCTGTTATCACAACTCAGCACGGTCACTGACGTCTGCCGCCCCACCAGCCCATGGGCCAAAAATCCAATTAACGTGGAAGGCCCCTGCCCCACAATATCCGCGCCAATATCTGGGTCCTCTAGATCAAGCAGTCCCGAAGCATCCAAATGATACCCTTTCTCCGTCACCGTAACAGAAATAATCTCTGCCTTAACCATGGCATTCAACACCGCTTTTGGGTCTTCAGAGGCAACCAGAACATCATGGATCACGTCAATGCGTTTGACGCCTTGACCTTGCACACACAGATCATAGGCAAAGCCCTGCGCCGCCAACCCGTCGCGCACCGTGGGTGAGCGCAAGCTGACACCAACGACATCCCAACCGCCAGCATCAGCAGTATAATCTAGCAAATGGGCCCGTGCGAAATTGCCAAGCCCAAAATGAACAATGCGCCCCATCTAAGATCTCAACCCATACGCATCACGCGCCAAATCTACGGCAAGAAATTGCGCCAGCTGCTCTGCGTCACTGCACCCGAAATACCCCTTGTCGATCTGCCCCGCCAGATGGAGTGCAACCCCGCGCCGCCACACGTCATGTCGCGCAGGAACAGACATGAACGCCCGCGTGTCATCATTAAATCCGGCAAGGTTGTAATATCCTGCCGTCTCAACCACCTGATCAAAATAACGCGCAATACCCGCTGGGCTGTCATGAAACCACCACGGCGGGCCGATGCGCAAACATGGCCAGTGTCCCGCCATAGGTGCCAGTTCTCGGGCGTATGTAGTCTCGTCCAATGTAAATAATAAAATCCGTAGATCGGCGTTATTACCCACACGGTTCAGCAGCGCATCCATTCCCCGAACCCAATCCACAGCTATCGGGATATCGGTTCCCATATCACGCCCAAACCGGTTCATCACGACTGCATTCGTGTTCCGGCGCGCGCCAGCATGGATTTGCATCGTCAATCCATCCTCTATGGACATCTGCGCCATTTCGATCAGCATATGGCCATAGAACCGTTGCGCATCTTGCAGGGTTCCCACGTTGGCTTTTAATCTTTGATAAAGTGTATTTGGATCTTTCAGCCACTCGGTCAGTACAACTTCAACCCCATGATCCGTTGCTGTAGCTCCCCTTGCGATGAAAAAAGCACGGCGCGCACGCAGCGCCATCAGGTACCCATCATAAGACCCCAAATCACAGCCTGTTTGTCTTTCGAGCTTCACCAAATTCGCAGCAAACACTGGATCACTGCCATCCAAGACACCATCAGGCCGGAATGTTGGGATAACGCGCCCCTGCCAACCGCTTTCGTTAATCTGTATGTGATGCACCAAGTCATCCAACGCTGTATCAGTGGTTGCCAAAACCTCAATATTGAAACGCTCAAACAACGCTCTTGGGCGGTACGCATCTAGCTCTAACCGCGCCGCGATCTGGTCATAAACTGCATCTGCCGTTTCAGCAGATAACTCGGTGTTAATCCCCATCGTTTCGCGCATGACGTACTCGATCCAAACCCGCGAAGGTGTTCCAAGAAACAAATGCCAATGTGCTGCGAATATATGGAACACTTTGCGTGGATCTGTCTCCTGACCGGCCACACCAACTCCCAAATCCTCCAAGGGGATTCCTTGGGAATAAAGCATCCGAAACACATAATGGTCAGGCTTTACCAACAGGTCTGCCGGATTGGCGAACGCCGTGTTACGGGCAAACCATGCCGGATCACAATGCCCGTGCGGCGACACTATAGGCAGATCCCGAATGCCTTGATAAAGCGTGTCCGCTGTTCCTTGTAGATGTCGCATCAATTGGGGCCCCACTTACCAGTTATACAACCATTGCAGTTTGCATCTTGCCAGTGCAACACTGAAAATATGGGACGTTAAGGGGAGGATGTTTAAATGAAACAATGCTGGCGTTGGTTTGGTCCAGATGATCCGATTTCTTTGTCTGATCTACATCAAATCGGCGTGCAGGGGATCGTGAGCGCACTGCATCATATCCCTGCCGGTCAGCCATGGGACGTGACCGCTATTTCCAAGCGGCAAAGACACTTAAAATTAGGTGGCTATGATTGGGACGTGGTTGAAAGTCTTCCTGTCTCTGAAGCGATCAAAACTCAAACGCCCGATGCATTTGCCCATATAGCCGCATACAAAGAGAGCCTGCGTGCGCTCGCCAACTGTGGCATTAACGTGGTGTGTTATAACTTTATGCCTATCCTTGATTGGACGCGCACCAATTTGCGCGCGCCACAGCCACATGGGGGCACGGCAATGCTGTTTGATCTAGTCGACTTTGCTGTCTTTGATCTGTATATTTTGCAACGGCTCGGTGCCAATGACGGATATCCCAAATTGGTTCAAACCCAAGCAAAAAACCGCTTTGAAAAAATGACCGATGCTGCCAAAACGACCCTGCAAAACAACATCACTGCAGGTTTACCGGGCGCAAACGATGTATGGAGTGTTCAGGATGTGCGCGCCCTATTGAAGACCTATCAAGGGATTACTTCGCAGCGCCTTCGTGCAAACCTTATCGATTTTTTGTCCGAAGTTGCACCACTTGCTCAGAGCCTTGGGATCCGTCTATGCTGCCACCCTGATGACCCGCCATTTTCGCTGCTGGGCCTACCGCGCGTCATGTCCACATCCGATGATTTTGCCGCTGTACTGGACGCCGTTGATCTACCCGCAAACGGTGCCACACTTTGTACAGGTTCGCTTGGCGTGGCCCAAGAATTTGATGGACCTCGCTTTGTTGAACGGCACGCGGATCGTATCCATTTTGCCCATCTGCGTAACACAAAGCGGTTGCCCAGTTTAGACCCCAACAGTCCTAACTTCTATGAGGCCCCACATCTTGAAGGCGACACCGATATCGTCGGCACCATTCGCGCCCTTATGGCGGAACAAAGACGTCGCAAAGCGTTAGGCCGCGATGATTGGCAGATTCCAATGCGCCCTGATCACGGTCAGGAGCTACTAGGCGACTTGGGTCGACACGGCATGCCTGGGTACCCGCTCATCGGACGCATGCGCGGTCTCGCTGAATTGCGGGGTATTATGGCGGCGAGTTAACACAAAAAATGGCGTAGTTACTATTTCTACGCGCAGAACGCCTGACAGATCTCAAAACCAAGGCTAATCCGCAAACTGTATCTGGACTTTAACCGCTTTATTGCGATCTGAAGCCAATTCAAACGCATCTACGAAATCCGACAGCAGTATTGTGTGGGTAATCAACGGTTTCACATCAATCTGGCCACCGCGCATTAATTCGACCGCATCAAAGAACTCAGCGTGAAAACGAAACGAGCCTATTAGGATCAATTCTTTTGCGGTCATGGCCTGAATTGGCAAGGTCATATCGCCTCCCAAACCAAGCTGGATCATTGTGGCACCGGGGCGCAATGCCGGCACAGTGGACGCAACAACAGGCGCAACACCAGTGCATTCGAACAACACGTCAAAAGTGCCCTTATCCGCAGTGTATTTAGAGAGAGAAGCAGGATTTTGCACCACGTTATGCGCGGCGTCTGCACCGACGCTTAGCGCCATTTTTGTGGTAAAAGATGTAATGTCAGTCGCCACTATTTGCAAGGCACCTGCAGCGCGCGCGACAATTACCGCAAGCAATCCTATCGGGCCACATCCCGTGACAAGCACCCGCTTGCCCATCAAATCACCGGCCTGTTTGGCGGCATGTAGTACAACGGACAAAGGCTCTGCCATGGCAGCCTCACCGGCGCTTAGACCATCAGCCACTGCGCATTGCTCCGCATCAGCTACTAGAATTTCACGGAAAGCCCCCTGAATATGAGGAAACGGCATTGCAGAGCCATAAAACTGCATATTGATGCAGTGGTTTTGTTTGCCTTCTTGACAAAAATCACAGGTTTTGCACGGACGCGATGGTGATATTGCAACCAATTGACCTATTTTATGAGTAGTCACATCTGTGCCAACCGCTTCAATCAAACCAGACACTTCATGCCCCAATGTCATGGGTTGCTTCAGCCGCACCGCACCAAACCCACCGTGATTATAGTAATGCAAATCAGACCCACAGATACCACCCGACTGCAAGCGGATGCGAACCTGTTGCGAACCGATAGGTGGTATGTCCTGCTCTTCCAACCGCAGATCCTTAGCTGCGTGCGCAACGATGGCCTTCATATCTCGTCTCGTCCTTACAATATTGGTTTCGGCAGGTCTGGACCTGCAAAACAGGCCTTCAGGATCCTAACTAACAGGCTACCTGTTGCTTTTCGCGTTTTGAACTCAATCATGATCTGGGGCGGTTACAAATGTCATATATCTGAGGTTTTGCCGCTAAAATCCTTACTTGACACCCTATGGTATCAACAACATGTTATCGGTAACAATTTGACTAAGTCAAGCCAGCCAACAAGGATAAAATATGTCAGATCTATTTTCACTCGAAGGCCGCCGCGCCCTCATCACGGGTTCATCACAGGGTATTGGATTTGCGCTTGCAAAAGGGCTGATCGAGGCGGGAGCAGAGGTTGTCTTGAATGGTCGTAATGTCGAAAAGTTAGAGGCCGCCGCCGTTGAGATTGGGGCGTCGGTAAAGACACTGGCTTTTGATGCAACAGATCATGTGGCTGTACGTGCTGCCATTGACGGGTTTGAGGCAGAGCACGGGGCCATCGACATCTTGGTCAATAACGCAGGCATGCAGCACCGTACTGAGCTAGAGAATTTCCCCCCCGAGATGTTCGAAAAGCTGCTGCAAACCAATGTGGCCAGCGTTTTTCATGTTGGCCAAGCCGTGGCGCGCCATATGATTGCCCGCGGTGCTGGAAAGATCATCAACATCGCGTCTGTTCAAACCGCTTTGGCGCGGCCTGGAATTGCGCCCTACACAGCGACAAAGGGTGCTGTTGGCAATTTAACCAAGGGTATGGCTACAGATTGGGCCCAACACGGGTTGCAATGTAATTCGATTGCCCCTGGCTACTTCGATACACCACTCAACGCGGCACTTGTTGCTGATCCTGAATTCTCTGCTTGGTTAGAGAAACGCACACCTGCGGGCCGTTGGGGCAATGTGGATGAATTGGTTGGGGCCTGTGTGTTCCTATCCTCAAAAGCGTCCAGCTTTGTAAATGGCCATACGCTTTACGTAGACGGCGGCATCACTGCGTCTTTATAAAGCAAGCTACAGAAAGAAAATTTTGCTATGAATGAGAAAATTGCGCTTATCGGGGCTGGAGCCATGGGAGGTGCGATTGGAACACGCCTTTTGGAAACAGGTAACAGCCTGACGGTTTTTGATCTGGACCTGGTAAAAGTAGCCCAACTTGCGAAACTTGGCGCTACCGCTGCGACCTCAGCAGCGCAGGCCAGCAGCGATGTGGATTTTGTGATCACCAGTCTGAATGCATCGCATATCGTTGAGATTGCTGCCTTTGGCAAAGACGGTATCATTGAGGGAGCGCGCACAGGCACGGTGATCATCGACATGTCGTCGATTGCGCCTGATGCCACCCGAAAATTTGCGCAGATGGCAAAGGAAAATGGGATGGCATGGGTTGATAGCCCTCTTTCAGGTGGTGCGCCTAAAGCGCTGATTGGCGAGCTGACTTTGATGGCTGGCGGTGAGGAAAATGACGTCGCGCGGGCCCATCAAGTCCTGCAACATGTGGCCTCAAACTACACCCACATGGGGCCATCTGGTGCTGGGCAAACAACAAAGCTGATCAATCAGGTGCTGTGTGGTCTTGGGTTTCTTGCCGTGGCTGAAGCCACACAACTCGCGTTGGACGCCGGCGTCGATGCAGCCAAGATACCCCAAGCGCTGAAAGGCGGACGGGCTGACAGCGCTTTGCTACAAGAATACCTACCGCGCTTTGCAAGCAAGGATTACCGGCGTACGGGCCGGATCGACAACATGGTCAAAGACCTCAATGCTGTAAATGATCTGGCACGCCAGACAGGCACTTCCATGCCTATGACCGCGTTGTGTGGTGAAATTCACCGCATGCTGACATCCGCCGGTTTGGGTGGCGAAGATCAGGCAGCCGTTATGGAATTTTTCAACGGTGCAAAACAGGAGATCGCCCCATGACAACATATTTTGCTACTCGATTGCAAACCAATTTCTGTTATTGGCCCTGAGGTCACCACACACGAAATTCGACAACGTGCGAAATGCAAGCGTTGTGGTACTATTGGGGCCTTGTTGCATAGATCACAGCGTGGCTGATATCAGCGTAATCTGTTCCTTTCAGGATACTGTAAATGCCACATAAATTCAATGCTAATCGTCGTGACAAGATCCCCAAGCAAAAGCACCGGGCGACCAACTGGGTTGATTACAACGAAGGCCTGCGACAGCGCGGTGATCTGACGGTCTGGATCAGTCAAGACGCGCTAGCCTTGTAGGCGGCTCCACGCCGGACAACACGTGGTGGACAACCGCGTTACTCCGATCTGGCAATTGAGCTGTGCCTGACGTTGGGTTTGGTTTTCAAGCAGCCGTTGCGCCAAACTTACGTTCCTGCGCGACTTCCAGTGTATCCTCAGGATCTTTAAAGATTGCGCATGTATAAATCAGATCTTCACCGATCATCTTTTTGAAAAAGCCAATCTTGTCATCATAGTGACGCTGGACTGGGTTAGACCAACTTAGATTAAAATATTGCCTCAGAAGATAGATCGGCGTTCTTATCGAATTAACTATATCGACGGCAATCGCAAGTTTTGAACGACCTCTATAGACTAAGAGTTGCTTCAAGAAATCAGTTAAGTCGCCGCTTACAATTTCCCAATCGCCCTTGACGAAAGTCTCTCCAACTTGCCTGTTTGGCACCAAAGCAATCCTGAGGAATTTAGTAATCTTGGGGGCACGCACGACAATCGAAGGGGCCTCAGAATGACCGAAATTAGTGATCTCCCCCGAAGATGCTCGCGCACCAACATCCAATCCATCAAAGAGCCAGCGATAAAACTTCAAGGTGACCCGCTCACTTAACGGCGCGAAGCTTACAGATTGATCACCTAAGGGCTCAGGCCCTGCGCTTGGTTCAAAATCTGTTTCGTCGACACCCTTGCTTGCTGAATGGTATCCTTGACTTGGCTGGTCGTCCTGATCTCGCTGATCGCGCCATTGTTGTCTCGCTGCCCGTCATTCCATCAACCAAGCGAGCTTTTGAGGGGGAATTCAACAAATCTTTAGACGCTGCCATGCCGCGCATATTGGCGGGCTTGTTGGATGCTGTACCAACCGCGCTGGCAAACCTATCCTCTGTGCAACTCACAGAGCGGCCTCGGATGGCCGATTTTGCCAAATGGCTATCTGCCGCTGAACCTGCCCTTGGATGGACTCAGGGGGGCGTTCCTAGAGGCTTACGCCGCCAACCGAAGCAACGGCGACCGCTCAACCGTTGAAGGCAACCCCGTTGGCTTAGCCATTCTAAAGCTGATCCAAGACGACGGGCGCTGGTCCGGCACCATGACTGAGTTGAAAACCATCCTGCGTAATCGCTACCCGCTTTTGACAGACGATCCCTACAGCTTCCCACGCCAAGAAAACAAACTGTCGGCTGCAATCCGGCGCATTATCCCACCCCTGCGTCGGATGAGCGTCGAGATCAGCTTTGCGCGGCAAGGCCAGTCAGGCGAGCGGGCCATTCGGATTGAAAAAAGCTAGTTGATCGTCAGTATCGTCAGCAATGAGCTGTACTGACGATAGAATTTGATGTTTATTGTTGCGAACGGCCCTGAGCTGCCTTCGGCTCCTCTACAATGTGCTGCGCTGCAGAACGCTATAACAGACGTTCGTCTAAAGCTTGGGGACACCGTGACTTAATCAGGACTAGTATATACAGTTTCACATCACATATCATGAGGTGCAGAATGAAGCTTGAAGAGTATTATCGGCCTCGGCTGTCTGAAGCAGGATACAATCTTTTGGCCGTGTTTAGTCGATTTGAATATTCAATGAAGAATGGTGGGTTTCGCCGAGAGAATTACCCTGACGCCGCTTGGCGCACTTTTGCAGAGCGCCTTCCGCAGAATTTCTTTCAAAAGATGCAAACGTCCAACCAAGCCCAAATCTACTTTACGCCCCCCCCCAGATCACCTCGTTGCAACAGCCGATGATGGCGTGGACTGGTCAGGGACACCAAGCGTTCCGAACGATGCGGCAAGCCTATTTTAAAGCATTAAGACAGCACTAAATAACCTGTTCCACGGGGACAAAAGACACGACAACAATCGAGACACCCAACTAATGGAAGCTGCGCTGTTCGTGCTGAATGAAGCCTACGAGGACGCGGAGGACACTGATGGGTTCGATAGGTTTCTGAACGCTATGGAGTTTGGGCTTTAACACTCGGCCCTTTGCGGACCGTAATGCCGACCGCAGCGAACGACGGCAAGTTTGAACGGCGTGTTTGTACGACTGGTTGGAAGGTTAACTACCGGCGACCTTATCAAACTCGCCAAGTAACTGCTTCAATCCTTCATCAGGTGTCAAATCAAAGGCAACCAGAGACATGTAAAAGGTCATGAATGCCCGAAAATAGTAGTTGAACATGCTGGATCTGAAGCTGATTTGAGTAATTGAGCCGCCCATTCCGCGAACATGAAATCTCGCTGGGTTACCGCCGTATATCTCCATAATTGTATGTGACGCACCATGAACGTACCCAGAGTATGCCTTGTGCAGCGTTTTCCCAGTCTCGATCATTAAATTTTGATTTATTCCCTTTCCTGAATTTTCAGCAATGCACGCGCGGATTTTTTGACGCGGCACTTCAGCTTTTCTCACATCGGGTTTCCCAGAAGGTTTGCCACCGACAATCTCTTCGCCGTAAAATGCGTCCAAGAATTTACGGTGTCGCTCTGGCAGCGCGTCCTCTCGCGAACCCAAAGCAAGGAATGACACGTCCTCACAGGCCTCATCGATTTGGCGTTGAAGCGCTCCTAACTCTTGAAGGAAGCCAGCGTTCAGCAACACTTCGGATGCCCGAATTGCACTAATGATCCGAGCCAACTTCTGAACTATTGCCTGTTGGAGAGTTTTTTCCGTAAACCGAAAC
>JAPKCP010000085.1 GCA_028822885.1 Yoonia sp.
GTATCCAAAGACGCCTTTGCATCACCGTAGAACATCCGTGTGTTTTCTTTGTAAAACAGCGGGTTTTCGATACCGGAGTACCCAGTACCCTGTCCACGCTTAGAGACAAACACTTGCTTGGCTTTCCAGCACTCAAGAACTGGCATTCCCGCGATCGGGGAATTCGGATCATCTTGGGCCGCTGGGTTCACGATGTCATTGGACCCGATCACGATAGCAACGTCCGTGCTTGGGAAATCGTCGTTGATCTCGTCCATTTCCATCACGATGTCATACGGAACCCGCGCTTCAGCCAGCAGCACGTTCATGTGTCCCGGTAAACGACCCGCAACAGGGTGGATCGCGAAACGCACGGTCTTGCCCTGCGCACGCAGCTTGCGCACCAATTCAGACACCGCCTGCTGGGCCTGTGCAACCGCCATACCATAACCCGGAATGATGATGACACTATCGGCTTCATTCAGCGCAGTAGCCACGCCGTCCGCATCGATTGCAATTTGCTCGCCTTCCACAGTCATCTGTTCGCCCACTGGGCCACCGAAACCGCCAAGGATGACAGACACAAAACTACGGTTCATCGCTTTACACATGATGTAGCTTAGGATCGCACCAGAAGAACCAACTAGCGCCCCTACTACGATCAACAAGTCGTTCCCAAGAGAGAAACCAATCGCCGCTGCAGCCCAACCTGAATAGCTGTTTAACATTGATACAACGACAGGCATATCAGCCCCGCCGATGCCCATGATCAAGTGGTAACCGATAAACAAAGCTGCCAACGTCATCAGAAACAAGGGGAAGAACCCACCCGTGTTGAAGTACCAAATCAGCGTCAGCACCGCCACGGCAGCAGCTGCGATGTTCAGCATATGACCGCCCGGCAGCTTTTCAGCCGTCGTTTTCACACGACCCGCCAGCTTGCCGTATGCAATGACAGAACCTGTAAAGGTCACAGCCCCAATCAAGATACCCAAGAACAATTCAACGCGCAGAATGTTGATTTCAACGGCAGATTTCTTGGCCAAAAGGGCTGCAAAGGTCCCGAGGTCCTTCGTCTCATCACCCTGCAAACCCATCACACGGGTCAATTCAAAATGCGCAATGAAGCCCACAAAGACCGCCGCGAGGCCGACGAGCGAATGCATCGCTGCCACAAGCTCTGGCATCTGCGTCATCTTCACTTTGGTCGCCAATTGGTAACCAATGACACCACCACCCGCGATCAACGCGACTGACAGCAACCAAAGGCCTGACCCTGGTCCCACCAGCGTCGCGAACACGGCCAAGGCCATCCCTGCGATGCCATACCAAACCGCACGTTTTGCGCTTTCTTGTCCCGACAATCCACCCAACGAGAGGATGAAAAGAACGGCTGCGACCACGTAGGCCGCCGTTGTAAATCCGAAATCCATAACCGTTCCCCCTTAAGACTTCTGGAACATGGCGAGCATGCGCCGTGTGACCAAAAAGCCGCCGAAAATATTGATACCGGTCATGAACACGGCAAGAGCTGCAAGAATGACCACAAGGAATGATCCCGACCCGATCTGGGTCACAGCGCCAAGAATGATGATCGACGAAATCGCATTCGTCACAGCCATCAATGGTGTGTGCAAACTATGGGCAACGCCCCAGATCACTTGGAAGCCAATGAAGACCGACAGCACAAACACGATGAAGTGCTGCATAAAGCTGGCCGGTGCGACAAGACCGATAGCAAGCAGAACGGCAGCACCCACAACGATCAATGTGACTTGGTTCTTGGTCTGCGCCTTGAAGGCAGCCGTTTCAGCGTCACGTTTTTCCTCAGGCGTCAGCTCCTTTGGTGCAGGCTTTTTTGGTTGCGCTGCAATCGCTGCAATCTTCGGCGGTGGCGGTGGGAAGGTGATTTCCCCGTTGTGGGTCGCCGTTGCGCCCCGGATCACATCGTCTTCCATGTTGTGGCTGGTCTGGCCGTCCTTTTCAGGGGTCAAATCAGTCATCATGTGACGGATATTGTTGGAATACAGTGTCGAAGACTGCGCAGCCATCCGCGATGGGAAGTCTGTGTAACCAACAATCGTCACGCCATTATCAGTGACGATTTTTTCGTCCATAACTGTGAGCTTACAGTTACCGCCACGTTCAGCGGCAAGGTCAATAATCACTGACCCCGGCTTCATCGCTTCAACCATATCTTTGGTCCAAAGCTCTGGCGCATCACGGCCCGGGATCAACGCTGTCGTAATGACGATGTCGATGTCAGGTGCAATCTCGCGGAACTTGGCAAGCTGCGCTGCGGCAAACTCTGGTGACGACACTGGGGCGTAGCCACCTGTCGCCGCACCATCAGCCTGATCTTCTTCAAAATCAAGGAAGACGAACTGAGCCCCCATAGATTCGACTTGCTCAGCCACTTCTGGCCGCACATCAAACGCATACGTAATTGCGCCAAGTGATGTCGCAGTCCCGATGGCAGCAAGGCCAGCCACACCAGCACCAACAACAAGCACCTTCGCAGGTGGTACTTTACCAGCAGCAGTCACCTGCCCGGTAAAGAAGCGGCCAAAGTTGTTCCCAGCCTCAATCACAGCACGATAGCCTGCGATATTCGCCATAGAGGACAACGCGTCCATCTTCTGAGCACGCGAAATACGTGGCACCATATCCATCGCGATGACGGTCGACCCTTGCGCATTCGCGGCTTCCATCAGCTCTTTGTTCTGAGACGGATAGAAGAAGGAAATAAGGGTCTGGCCCTCGCGCATCAACTTTGTCTCATCCATGGACGGCGGACGGACTTTCACGACGATCTCAGCGGCCATCCAAAGATCAGCAGCTGTCTTGACGACCTCAACACCTGCGGCCTCATAGGCTGCATCAGAAAACCCAGCGGATTGCCCCGCTCCGGTCTCGATCAGACATTCATATCCGAGTTTTTGTAAGTCCTTGGCAGAGGTCGGGGTCATCGCGACCCGATCTTCACCCGGAAAAATTTCGTTTGGCGCACCGATTTTCACAGGCATTCCCCTACTGCTGACTATTGCTGCAACTGCAGTATAGCGCGAAAGAAAATTGCGCAAGGATGCGCGTCAGCACACCAAAGTATACACTTGCGCCTACAACCAGCGTCGGGTCGTGTCGCAATACTTCGTGAAGTCGTCGCCAAAGCCAGTTTTCAATCGCATCTCCTCAGGCTTCATAAAGCTAAGCGCGATGAACTACATAAAGGTGGGTCCCAATAAAATCAGGGCGGGATGCGCTTGCCACCGAAAGACAAGTCCCGCCAAAACAAAGACATCACCCAGATAAATTGGATTGCGCGAAAGACCAAAAATCCCGCTCGTCACAAGCGAGGTGGATTGCAAATGCGGGATCACATCGGTGCGATGACGGGACATTTCAATAACGGCAAAGCACATCATACAACGCCAACACTGACCAAAGCGCCGCCTTTCAAAGATTGCGCCTGTAAAAAAGAGTCCACAATCGGCGCAAACCAAACACATGCGGCAAAACCCACGAGCCACACTGGGGGCAAATCAATCCATATCAATTTACCGAATTGATCAATGGCCGACGCCTTGTCACGCTGGATGACATCGTTAGATTAGCAATATGGAACATTTGGGAAAACACGCTCTTGTCACAGGCGGCGGGTCAGGCATTGGTCGCGATATTGCCGAAGCGCTTGCTGATGCAGGGGCGGAAGTCACTATCACAGGGCGCCGCTTAGACGTTCTCCAAGCTGTCGCTGCGCAGCACGACCGGATGCACGCCCTTCAGATGGACGTCGCCGATGACAGATCGGTGCGCGATGGCATAGCAGCTATCGCCAAAATGCGCGGCCCTCTTCAAATCTGTGTGGCAAACGCAGGTATCGCAGAAGGACAAGCGTTTGGAAAAGTCACGATGGCAGATTGGCGACGGACAATGGCCACCAATCTGGACGGGGCATTTGTGACATTGCAAGCTGCACTTGAGACGCTAAATTCCGATACGCCTGCTCGTATGATCGTTGTTAGCTCTATTGCTGGTGTGCGCGGCCTCAAGGGTGCGATTCCCTACACGGTCACAAAACATGGGATCATTGGATTAATCCGTGGGTTGAGCGAAGAATACATGGATCGTCCCATCACCTTCAACGCGCTTTGCCCCGGCTATGTTGAGACAGATATTGTGCGCAACCAGCTACCCGGTCTGATGCGCCGCTTTGATGTTGACGAAGATGGAGCAAAAGCAATCATCGCGAAAGGCAATCGCAACAAGACCCTGCTGCAAGTCGATGAAATTACGTCAGCGGCCATGTGGCTTTGCTCGGATGGGGCCCGCAGTGTGAACGGACAAACAGTTGAGATTTCAGGCGGTCAAGTTTAGCGTCCTAGGCAAAGACTTTTTAGACAAAAAGTCTTTTTCAATACGTTTTTCGTCCAAAAAAAACTTAGGGTTCTTGCAGCGCTTCACGGGACCGGTAAAGCGGTTTTGTCAGATACTGCAGCACAGACTTTTCACCAGTGTGCAACTCAACTGTCGCCTGCAGCCCGGGGCGCATCGCGATCTGGCTTTGCCGTGTGTCCAGATTGTCGCGATCCACACGCAGCGTCACCTTAAAATGAGGTTCAGCGTCAGGGCGCCGTTCATCCTTGAATGTATCAGCACTCACAAATTGCACTTCACCAGTCATCGAGCCATAGATCATAAAATCATAGGCTGAAAACTTGATGGTCGCGCGTTGACCGGCCACAACGTTAGCCACATCCTGTGGTCTCACCCGTGCCTCGACAAACAGCTCATCACCAAGCGGCGTGATCTGCGCGATTTCTTCGCCCGGACGTACAACACCGCCAATAGTCGTGATCGACAAGTTATTCACAATGCCACGCATTGGGGACGTGATTATAGTCCGCGACAATTGGTCATTCGCCTGACGCAAGCCCTGCCCCAGCTTGGCCAACTCTTGCAGTGTTTCAGAATATCCCGCAGCACGGTCCAACTCAGCCCCAGTTACGATCTCGTTGAATCGGATCTCAGCGTCAGCATGCGCCTTACGGGCCTTCGTCGCCTCAATCAATGCGACGATTTCACGTGACAGCATGTCTTCCATCAGGGTCAGCTCGCGCTGTGTCTCAACCATCACCCGGCGTGCGCCCTCTACTTTTGAGGCATAATCAGTCTGACGGGCTGCCAACAACGCCCGTTCCGAGGCAACAATATTTGGGCTGCGCGCTTCAATCGCAGCGGACACCGCAAATTCATAAGCACCTGCGATTTCGGCTTCCAACCGAAGCCGACGTACTTCAGCTGACAAAACCTGGTCTTCTAGGTCAGCAACTATCGTCAAAAAATTTGTACCGCGCAGCTTGGCGACAATGTCGCCCTGCTCAACCGCGTCGCCCTCACTGACAAGCAGCTCGGCCAAGATACCACCCTCAAGGTTCTGAATGATTTGTGGACGCGAGGCTGAAACAACTTCACCTTCAGCTCGTACAATTTCATCAAGAAATGCAAACTTCGCCCACAAAATGAACACTATAACCGTCAAGCCAACCAACCAAATGGTCATGCGTGATCCGTTCATTTCCCCCGAAAATTCTGCGTCAACTGTGGCCATGGTTTACCCTGCCTTTTTTGTATTTTGGAGATGTGCGAGCACCTCATCGCGTGGCCCATCGACGGTCATGCGACCGTTTTGCAGGATCATTGTCCGGTCAGTCAGCGCCAAGATCGGCACACGGTGCGTCGCGATCACAGCAGTGCGGCCTTCAAGCCATGTATGGAGGCGGTCGACCAATGTGGCCTCTAATGTCTGGTCTAAGGCTGCTGTTGGCTCGTCCAGCAAGCAGACCTTTGGGTCTTGCAACCATAGGCGCGACCACCCAATAGACTGACGTTGACCGATAGACAGACCCTCACCGCCATCGTGGATTACCAGATCGAGGCCCTTTGGGTGATTGCGCACGAACGGACCCAAGCCAGCAAAATCCAACGATGCAAGCAGGCGCTCATCGTCACGCTCAAGCAACGTCAGATTTAGGTTTTCGCGCAACGTGCCTGCAAACAAACGCACCTCTTGGGACAGATACCCAATCCCACGGCGCAGATCGCGGGACATCACTTGACCCATATCAACGCCATCAATCAATACACGGCCAGAGGTTGGACGATGCAAACCAGATAACACCTTCAGCAACGTCGACTTACCCGACCCGTTCGCCCCAAGGATCGCGACGTGCTGCCCCGGTTTGATCGAAAGCGCAGGGATATCAATCGTGTTCGCCGCATCCTCGTCATAGGTGTACGTCAGTTCGCGCAAATCATAGCCACCCTTAAGCGTCTCTTTGCGCAGATACGTGCGGCTTTCTTCAACGTCTTGCGGCGATTCAGCGATGGCATCAAGAGCCTCCAAAGCTGCCTTAACGTTCGACCAACGAGCCAAGGTTCCTGCTAGCTGGGTCAAGGGACCCAATGTGCGTGATGTCAAAATACCAACAGCAATGATTGTACCAATTGTAGCCTGACCTTGGAACACCATGAACGTGCCGAAAACAACGGCAGATACATAGGTGGCCTGCTGCACACCTTGGCTCCAGAATGTCAGGGTCGCGGATAGCTTGCGTTGCTCGGATGTTGCCAATGAAGATAGTGCAGAAAACTCCCCCCAAAGGCGGCGGAAACGTTCCTCACCACGTTGGGCTTTGATTGTATCAGCGTCATAGATTGCTTCGTGCAATAAGCGCGACGATTTCGTGGATGCGCCCTGTGTGGCCATCGTCAGCTTCATCATCTTCTTTTGCATAAAGAACGACGGCAGAACCATCAGAATGCCGCCGACAAACAGAACCCACACGACGTTACCACCGATGGAGGCCACAAGTGCGAGGAACAGCACAATGAATGGCAGATCAGTCAGCGTACCAATTGTGGACGCCGTGAAAAATTCACGGATCGACGCAAATTCGCGCACGGCAGCAAATGTCCCAGACGGCGTTTGACCTTTCTGACCGGCTTGCATGCCAAGCAGCTTATCCATCAGCAAAGTTTGGATGCGCAGTTCAACCTTGCGGCCTGCCCCATCCATCAAACGCGCACGTGCAATACGCAAAAACGCTTCCAACAACATTGCGAAGCCAGCGCCAATCGCAAGAACCCAAAGGGTTTCGATGGACTGGTGCGGAATAACGCGGTCGTAAACCTGCAGAGAGAACAGAGCGACAGCCACAGCCAGCATGTTGGCGACCAAAGATCCAAGTGCGACTTCAAATATGATCCGGCGAAGTTTTTTGACCTCGCCCCAAAACCAATGCTCTTTTTGGCCTTCATTTGCATGACGACGGCTTAGTTCTGCGACGGCGATATCAGCGCGAATGACGTTGCCAGTGAAAACAGCAGAGAAATCTAGAATATCAACTTCGGTCCGGTTATCAGCAACGGTAGAATCGTAAATAACAATGGTTTCGCCGACTTGTTCAAGCACCAGAACCAACTGACCGTTGCTCATCTCAGCCAAGGCAGGCCATGACGCTTTATCAATGTTGGCGCTTTTCACGCTCGCAACCAGACCAACACCAGCAAGGGCCTTGGCGATTTCTTGCGCGGACAGATCACCACCACCAGCGGCTGTGATAAGCTCCAGCAGCTCAGTCTTCGAAAGGTCAACGCCTAGAACGGCCGCATAAGCCGAGGCCAGATCAGCCCGTATCGCAGCATTAACTGAATAAAGTGCCGCCGGCGTATCAACATTAACCGCGATTTCGACACCATCTGCCTGCAGGTCAAGCACAGGCTCAGCTACCACATGTTCCAGTTTGTCAGGATGTGGCGCAACGACGACCTGCTCAACGAACCCGTCTCCCCCATCAATCGCCTCTTCCGCAGGGACTTTCTTTGGTACGATCCTTGTCAGCTTAGCCCCACGGGCCGCGTTCATATCGAATGCAAGAATAGGACCGCTCATATTTGTTCTCCGTTCACCAAGGACCCCATCAAGGCTGCGATACGCAGCTCCATCCGGGCGATGTCATATTTCAGGGCCACTGCTTCACGTTCAGTACGAACCTTGGTTTCAAAAATACCAACAACTTCAGGCACAGATCGATGGCCTGACTCTTGCTGCTCGGCAAAAAGGAAAAAGTTGCTGGCGGCTTGGGCAGCCAACGACTGCGCTTGCGCGTTTTGACGACGCAGCGATGTCAATTCAGTCCGCATCGACTGCAACGACCGATTTGCGTTTTCACGGACCTGTCCGACGCGCGCATTCGCAGCCGCTTGGGATGCATCAAGGGCGTCCATTGATGCCCCCGTGCCAAAACCAAAGCCGTTTTCAGTTCCAACATTCAGACCACTCGTGTTGCCACCTGAGCCAATTCCAGCGGACGCAGTGAGCGAGGGGAGGAAACCCGCACGGGCAGCTGTGGCCTCTGCAACAGCGCGACGCGCCTCAGACTGGGCTTTCATAACGGGCAATGGCTCAGCGTTTGGACCGGGCTGACCGATTTCGTCAAGACCAGTCACACCATTCAAGGGGGATGCTGACATTGCGTTAAGTTCGGCAAATGCTGACGCTGCTGCGTCCTGGTCGGAGACCATATCGGCGCGCATCTGGTTAACTTTTTGCTGAATGATCTGATGGTCAACGCGGCTAGAAACGCCGCCCTTCACCCGTTCAGACATCACATATTCATAGCGTTCCATCTGCTGCATTGCTGACGCATTCACGCGCGCGCGGGCTTTTGCAGCCTCAGCGTCCAAATACAAACTCAGCCCTGTTAAGACCCGGTCATTGGTATCTTGGGCCAACGCAACAGCAGCGACTTCAACGTCAGCTTGGGCATACTCACGCTCTGCGCGTTTTTTGCCATTATCAAACAACACCTGCTCAACCACCAACTGGGTCACAACAGTGCCAAGCGATGTCAGCGAAATATTTGGACCCAATGTCGGTAACCAGTTCGACGCACGCGCCTCTGATCGCAACATAGCCGCGCGCAAGTCCGCCTCTGCTGCACGGGAATTCGCTGCTAAAACTGCATCAGCCACTTGATCAAAGGCACCATTGCCAACGACCGAACGACGATTAAGGAGATCTTCGATAATTTCAGATTGCGTCCCATCTTGAAGGTTCGCATCAAGTGCAGCCTGCGGGGCTGCGGAGGTTTGAACAGCCTCACCGTCGGAAGAATTCGCAAAAGAGCCAAAAGCGCGAGATACACCGGTACTGGTGTCCATACACGCGGACACGCTTGCGATGCATGACACCGTCAGAACACCCTTTAAATTACACCAGCCATACACGTGCCTGCCCCACTACCTGCCATACTTGCTCTTCCCCGACCTATTTTTGTGGTCTTTGGGGGTGGTCCCGGGGCGATCGTTTATCGCCGCCCTCGGGCCTCTATTTTTAGGTAGCTAAACTTAAACGACTGGATTCAGTGTGATTGCCTGGTCGATGATTAGGCTGGCATCGCCACCCAGATCGTAGACATCGTATGTCTGACTACCGATCTCCTTCGTTCCAGAAGCAGTTTCACCAACCAAATCAGCTATAACAACACTGTCGTTATCGTCGCCGTGGACGACCAATTCATCTGTATCCGCAGACAAGGCCTTCAATTGATCAAGTGTGATCTCAAGATTCACACCGTTGGTGGTCTCCAAGTTGATCTCCGAAATGTTGAAATCACCCAACGCACCCGCGCTCAGATCGAAGCTGGATGTGTCTTGCAACACAACCAATGTCGACGTGGAGTTACCCGCATCGTCGTTGTTTGTAACCAACAGGTGGGACCCATCTGGGACGACACTGCCCTCTTCGAAGTCAAAGAACACAGGGCCTGCACCGGATTCCAAGTTCACAACTTGCGTAGTGCCTGCACCATTCACAAACTGATCGAACGTGACATCTGGTGAAGCTTCCCCAAGCTGTACAAGTGAAGCACCAGACTCTTCCGTACCGACAAGGACGACGTCCGCAGCGCCAGGCGCGACGAGATCGACCTGAACTGTATCACTAATTTCCGCTGTGTTGCCCGCAATGTCAGTTGCTTTCACAACAATATTAGCTGCAAAGGCATCAGACTGACCCGCAGCCACCGTCGCGATTTCGGCCGCCGAGAAATCAACAGTCCATGCGCCAGCACTATTCACTGTTGCTGCGTTTTCAACGCCACCAAAGCTTACAACAACCGATGAGCCAATTTCAACAACACCTGTAAGCGTCACACCGTCAGATGCTTCTTCTTTGTTGATCACATCGTCACCTTCGACCTTGCCACCAGTGAACTCAAGACGGTTTACGAAGGTGTCATAATCGACAGTCGTCGCTGCAGAGGCCGTATTACCAACCGCATCAGTTGCGGTGACAGAAACGTTTGCAACACCTTCCGCGTTTTGCGGAATGCTCGACGCTGCGTAATCTGCGGACCAAGATCCATCAGACCCGGCTGTTACCGTCTTCGAAACACCGTTAAACGAGACCACTACAGATGCGTCAAGATCAGTTTCACCAGACAACGTAATCGTATCGCCACGCTCAACCGCGTTCACAACGCTATCAGACCCACCAGCATTCTCAGTCACTGTAACGTCAATCTCAGTGTCGATGGTCACACTACCCGACGCACTTGCAGTATTACCTGCAAGATCGGTTGAGATTGCAGATACCGGATAAGTATCTAGCTGACCTGTTGGTAGTTCAGCGCTGGTATATATTGTGGACCATTCGCCGTTAGCCGACGCCGTTACCGTGTGAGTTACCGTCCCAAGCGTTACAACAACCGATGCGCCTCCTTCGGCAAGACCATTCAGTTCAATGCCACCTGAATGCTCAACAGCATTGACAACGCCATCCTCGCCACCAGCTGAATCGTCCAAAGTCAGGCTCGTAATTGTATCGATCGCGACCGTGCCCGAAGTCGACGCTGTGTTTCCGTGCGCGTCAATCGCGTCAACGGAGATGTTAAGGTCATACTCTCCCTGCACGATCACACCCGCATCGACGGCCAGCGACCATTCAGACCCAGTGACAACTGCATCGTATGTGACATCACCGAAGGTAACCGTTACTGTTGAACCTGCTTCAACGGTTCCTGTCAGAACAAACCCGTCGGATTCTTCTACGAGGTTAATTTCCCCATTTGTTTCGACGATGCTTGTGTCTATTGTGACGCTTGCGACGGTATCAATAACAAGCGTGTCGGTTGAGGTCGTCGTGCCGCCATCGTTTGTCAGTGTGACAGTCACTTCTTCTTCGTATTCGCCACCAGCAACTTCTTCTTGCGTAAATTTAGCGGTCCAATCGCCCTCTTCGTCCGTCGT
>JAPKCP010000086.1 GCA_028822885.1 Yoonia sp.
TTTGGCGCACCGACATATGCGGATAAAGCGCGTAGTTTTGGAACACCATCGCGATGTCACGGTCCATCGGTTCTTTGTCGTTGGCACGTTCACCACCGATTTGCACCTCGCCTGCCGACACAGTCTCAAGCCCGGCCACCATACGCAGCAGAGTTGATTTTCCACACCCCGACGGGCCGACGATAACGATGAATTCACCATCCGCGATCTCAGCGTCGATGCCATAAATTACCTTTGTGGCACCAAAGTTCTTCTTGATATCTTTGAGTGTTACCGTCGCCATTTGTTATTTCTCACTATCGACGAGGCCGCGAATAAACAGCCGTTGCATACTGACGACGACGATCACCGGAGGGATCATCGCGAGGATTGAGGTAGCCATAATCACCGGCCATTCTGCCACATCATCGCCTGACGGAAACATCTGCTTGATGCCCATGACAATGGTGTTCATTTCGGGATCGGTGGTGATGAGCAACGGCCAAAGATATTGGTTCCAGCCGTAGATAAACAAGATCACAAATAGGGCAGCCACGTTTGTGCGGCTCATCGGAACAACGATATCCCAGAAAAACCGCATCGGGCTTGCGCCATCGACGCGGGCAGCTTCAGCCAACTCATCCGGGATCGTAAGGAAAAACTGGCGGAACAGGAATGTAGCCGTGGCTGATGCAATCAATGGGAAAATCAGGCCCCCATAACTGTTGAGCATGCCAAAGCCTGCGACGACCTCATAAGTTGGGACAATCCTGACTTCGACGGGCAGCATCAACGTCAGGAAGATCATCCAAAAGAAGATATTGCGTCCCGGGAACTTGAAATACACGATGGCAAAGGCTGACAGAAGTGAGATCACGATCTTGCCGACTGCAATGCCAATCGCCATCACGAGACTGTTAAAGAGCATCGTCGCGACAGGGACGTTCACACCGGAAAACAACGCTTTAGAGTAGTTTTCCCACAGTTGATCCCCCGGCCAAAGCGGCATTGGCGGCTTTACAATTTCAGGCTGCGTCACGGTGGATGCAACAAAGGCCAGCCAGATCGGGAAGAAGATCACCAGCACGCCAAGGATCATAAACACGTGCGTCAACCAAAGGCCTGCACCACGCTTTTCAACCATTCCATGAACTTCTTGGGCCATTAGTAATGCACCCTTTTCTCAACAAATTTGAATTGGACGATGGTGAGCAACCCGACCACGAAGAGTAATATCACAGACTGCGCTGATGATGACCCAAGGTCTTGGCCCACGAACCCATCTGAAAAGACTTTGTAGACTAACACAGTCGTCGATTGTTGTGGCCCACCTGAGGTAATCGTGTGGATGACACCAAAGGTTTCAAAGAAGGAATAGACGACGTTTACAACAAGCAAGAAGAACGTTGTCGGTGACAATAACGGCAGGACAATCGTCCAAAATCGCCGCCAGAAATGGGCACCGTCGATGGCTGCGGCTTCAATCACGGATTTTGGAATGGACTGCAAAGCTGCAAAGAAGAACAAAAAGTTATAACTGATCCGCCCCCACGCAGACGCGACTACGACAAGACCCATCGCCTCGCCACCGTTTAGGACATGATTCCAATCGTACCCAAGGTTGCCCAAGTACCAAGACACGACGCCGACGCGGGTGTTGAACATGAAAAGCCACAACACGCCCGCAATGGCCGGAGCCACGGCATAAGGCCAGATTAGCATGGTGCGATAGACGCCCGAACCTTTGATCAACCGGTCCGCGATGACCGCTAGAAACAGCGCCGGGATCATAGAGCAAAGCGTGACAAGGATCGAAAAGATAGCTGTTGTGCCGAAAGACGCGCGGTAAAATCGGTCGCTGAGTAGGAATTCGAAATTACTTAAGCCCACAAACTGGGACGATAGACCAAAAGGGTCAGCGACAAACAATGATTGCCAAATTGCCTGCCCAGCCGGGTAGAAAAAGAATACAGCGGATACAGCAACCTGCGGCGCAATCAGCAACAGGGGCAGCAACCAGCCGCGAAACGTGACGCGTTTTTCCATGACATGGCCTCAGTCAGTGAAAGACAGGCCCAGCGCGGGCCTGCCTCTTTTAGTGTTTACTGGTTTGCAGTTTCAAAACGACGCAAAAGTGCATCGCCACGCTCTTTGGCGCTATCCATCGCCTCTTGGGCAGTTTTGTCGCCAGCCCAGATGCCTTCAAGCTCTTCGTCGATGATACCACGGATTTGATCAAACGATCCAAGACGCAGACCCTTCGAATTCGCCGTCGGCTCATTCGTCGTCATCTGGATCACAGCTACATCAGTGCCGGGATTTTCTTCATAAAAACCAGCAGCGCGTGTTGCTTCGCCAGCTTCCGTTGTAATTGGCAGGTAGCCAGTGTCCTGGTGCCATTTCGCCTGCACGTCGGATGATGACAAGAAGCTCAGGAATTCGCCTGCACCCTTGTATTCATCAGCTTCGTGACCTTCCATGACCCACAAAGATGCACCACCGATAATGGTGTTTTGTGGGCTGTTGCCAACACCTTCCCAGTACGGAAGCGGGCGCACGTCAAAGTCAAATTCAGCTTCAGCTGTGATGCCTGCATACCCAGCAGAGCTTTCGGTGAACAAAGCACAATCGCCAGCCCGGAAGTTTGCACCACCTTCATTGCGACGACCTGTGTAGATGAATTTGCCGTCTGCAGCCCATTCGCCCATCGCTGTCAGGTGCGCAACTTGGGCTTCACCGTTCAACATCAGCTCAGTATCGAGACCAGCAAACCCATTGTCTTGGGATGCAAATGGCACGTCATGATAAGCCGAGAAGTTTTCGAGATGAATCCAGCTTTGCCAAGCTGTGACAAGCGGACATTCAGACCCACCGGCCTTCAGCGCATCAAGTGTTGTGCCAACGTTCTGCCATGTGGACAGATCGGTATCCGGATCAACGCCAGCAGCCGTCATTGCATCGCGGTTCACCCACAAAACAGGGGTGGAGGCGTTGAACGGCAGGGACAGCATGTCGCCCTCGGTGGTGGTATAATAGCCTTTGACCGCACCAATATAAGCGTCGGGATCAAACGCGGCGCCACTGGCTTCCATGACTTCAAACATTGGGCGCACAGCGCCGCCAGCAGCCATCATTGTGGCTGTACCGACTTCAAAGACCATCAGAATTTGTGGCTGCTCACCTGCGCGGAACGCGGCGATGCCTGCGTTGAGCGTTTCGGAGTAGTTGCCCTTGTGGCTTTGCACGACGACATAGTCGCTTTGGCCCGCGTTGAATTCTTCAACTTGAGCCGCAACAAGTTCGCCAAGGCGACCTGTGAATGCGTGCCAGAATTGGACTTCGGTTTGTGCCATCGCGGCCAGTGGCGACAGCATTGTGGATGCGGCGAGTGCGCCGATCAAAGACTTATTCATAATTCCTCCCATGCACCAAAGCGGTGCGTTGTCATGTGATGCTTTAGGTCGCTGACCCACACCGGTTGTTAGACATGCGAAACGATACACTCACACAAGTATAATTCAAGGCCACAATATATTGAAAAAACATAACATCATGTTATGAACTTGCGTGACACTCTTAAGGTATAGAATGCAATGAAACAGATTCCCCGGTTGCGGCAGCTTGAGGCTCTTATGGCCGCAATAAATCACGGTTCTGTGACACGCGCGGCAAAAGAGTTAGGAATTAGTCAGCCTGCAGTCAGCCGGTTGCTTTCGGACCTTGGCCAGACATTGGGATTTTCGTTGTTCGACCGTCGTGAAGGGCAGCTGGTCCCCACCCAAGAAGTGCGGTTCTTACAAGCCGACATCAAGCGCGTCCTCGACTTGATGGAACAAATCGGGGAAGTCAGCCAAAGCATTACAGAACGCAAGACAGGTCATATTCGCATTGCCTGCTTGCCCGGCTTTGCGACCAGTCATCTACCCGCAGTGGTGGCCCAATTCTTGAAGGATCGCCCCGGTGTAAGCATCACAATTGAGCCGGATCGCCCAGAACGCATCCTTGAATGGATGGTTGATGAGCAATTTGATTTTGGAATCACGGATGGCTTTCGGGGGCATCCCGCCGTTGACAGTCGCGACATCGACGTGCGCACTGTGTGTATTTTCCCGACTGGACACCGTTTAGAGGCCTGTCAGGTTGTGACCCCCCAAGATCTGTCTGGTGAAAAACTCATTCATACGCGCAAGGAGAGCGACTTTTTTATGCGGCTCAAAAATGCATTTCAGGACAGCCACATTAAATTGACGACATTGGTAGAAACCCGCCAGTTTACAGCAGCCTGCGAACTGGTTTGCCACGGCGTCGGGGTGGCAATCGTCAGTGAGCTAGACGCAGTAAAGTTTGCGGATAAAGCCGTTGAAATACGGGCCTTTGAGCCATCTATTCCCCACAGGCTGTCTTTGGTACGGCCAACGCTAAAGCGCCCATCCATGGTCACGTTAGAATTCATGGATGCGTTTGCAGAGAGCCTGTCACCGTTTCGGATATCAACGGATCAATGACGCCGACGCTTTACCTTGGGTCGGTTGCGACCTCAGCGTCCTCAATTTCCACAACGATCACGTCACTCTGTTCTGCCGGTTCGTCCTTAGGCAGCATACCAACAATCAGCGGCAACATTTCTGTTCCAGCGGGCATTGCGACGTCCGCATTAGGCGGTGTCGACCATGCCAACGTATCGAAAGAAGAGCAGCTATCACAGACCGGCCCCCAAACAGGGTGCACTTGATGGCAGCTTGAACAAACCCACTGGGGGCCACGAGATGCGGTCAGTGCTTTTGTGAGCCAGCCACGGACGACATCATCACTAGAGCCTTCGCCACGTTCAATCGCGGCCATCAGCGTCAGGTTTCGTGCCGTCGGATCAGCCGTAACAAGATCTCCAAGGACACGCTTTGCCTCCGGGAAATCCTCAGCGGCAATATTTAATTCAGCGAGCAGCATCTTTGTTTCGGGATGATCAGGCTTGATCGTCGCCAACGTCTTAAAGCGCTTCAAGCGGTCAGACGCAGTTTCCTCCGGGGCAATTTCTGCAAAAACTGCGGCAAGGTCAGGATGCGGCTGAGCAGTCCACGCCTTGGAAATAACCCGAGTTGCATAGCGTGCATTATCAGCCGCGATATAGCCACGGGCCGCCATACACGCAGCAGGGATAAGGTCAGGCGACATGCGATTCGCTTCAATCGCGGCCTCACGAGCAGCAACATCGTTACCTTCATTCAGCATATCCTTGGCCTCTGACAACGCCAGAACGGCATCACGACGACGATGAACCTCGCGCGGCAATGACCCAGATTTCAGTTTCGCGTTCAACGTTTCACGCGCGCCTTTCCAATCTTCCTTTTCAGCTTGCAGCTTCATGAGGACGTCTTGGGTTTCCTCATGACGTGGCTTCAGAGCAAACGCTTTTTGGGCCAGCTTCAACGCTGTCGTCATGTCACCTTCGTTGAGTTTTTGCTTAAGAATACCGCGAACGCCAACGAAACGTGTTTCATTATCTGCGAGCAGTTTCTTGTATGTGGCTTCCGCCTTACGTTTGTCCCCTGCCATTTCTGCGGCTTGGGCGGTTAACAAGTTCGTTAACTTTGGGCTATCAAGATAACGCTCTGCGTGGGATGCTTTGGTCATCGCAAGGTGCCCCTCGCCGGACGCCAATGCCATCATCCCTTCTGATAAAGCCTCGTAACCCTTACGCTCGCGGTTACGATCAGAATAACGCGAGATTGCAGTTTCGTCACCATTCAGAAAATGGAAAGTCGCGATCAACATCTTGATCAAGCGCAGCCCGATCCAGATCAGCACCACAAGAGCTACGAACGCAAAGACCGCTTCAAGCACAGATAGCGTGACTTCAATCCCGCCGATGGTGACAGCGACACCGCCACTGACCTCAAGTAATAAAGTTGCACCATATGTCAGGCCAGTGACAGCAAGGATGAAAGCCAGAATTTTGATCAGGGACCAGAGCATCGCGTTGACCTTCAGTTATCGTTTAAAGAGGATGAAATTTCATTCGCAGCCGTTAGCGCATCAGCACGCGCTTGTGCTTGATTAACCCACCCAGCCAAAGGTGCTGCGGCAAGTTCGGGCAGTGCTGCGACCTCAGTCAGGGCAGTTTGTAACTGGCCTTCTCTCAAAGCAGCCTCAGCCCGCGACAGGATCGCATCGGCATCGTCGCCCTCACGCGGGGCAACAGACCGGACATTCAATTGTTCACGCAAGAATGACCCAAATCCACCAACAACTTCGCCAGATGCCCCTTCGGAGCGTGAATCAGATAGTGCCTGACGTGCAGCGGGTGGGAAATCGCCCTGGAGCTTGGCAAGCGTTGGCACGCCCCCAGCGACAGACAACAATGCATCAGGTGCAGGTGCACCCGTCACATCTGCCCACTCAGCAAGCGCTGCCGTCATCGGAGCACCTGTATCAAGCGAGCTGCGGATTTGCGCCAAAGCAGCGCGTGCCTTAGCATTGCGGGCAGTAAGAAGCGCTGTCTCTGCAATCGCTGCCGCCTCTTCGCGGGTTGTTTCAAGTTGGGCAATTGCCGCACCTGCTTGCACTTCAACTTGCGATCTAAGGGTGTCGAGTTCGGATTGGTAAGCCAACAAAGCGGTTTCCTGAAGCGTTCCATCAGCGCTAGGCTGCTTTTCTAGCGCCACAAGCCTCTCTTCAATCGACACGAACTGCGCTTCGAAAGAGGCGATTCGCTCCCCAATTGCCGACAATTGATCCGCCACATTACTGCTCAACACGGCCAAGTCTTCGGCCAGCGGGGCGATCCCTTCGCCAGTATCAATGGCAGCAACTTCTTCACGCAATACTGCAATTGCCACTTCATTTGTGGTCATCGCCTCAACCATCGCGGGTTCAAAGCGCGGAGTGAAATAATACGCAGCCCCAAAGCCAAGTCCAGCGGCGATCAATCCACCTAAGATCGCAGGTAAAAAGACGCTATTTGAAGCGGAATCGTTTGTTTCTGGGGTAAGCTGGGTCGCGATGATCGGTGGCTCTTCGCGTGCAACGGATGTCTCTTCAGCCTCTGGTTCAGGCTGAATTTCATCGACAACAACAGCGTCTTCTGGCGTATCGACAACCTCAACCTCAGGCGTTTCTGGCACCACTTCTGGTGTGGTCATATCGGTTTCGACCACATCAGGGGTCTCATCTGTTTGACTAGATTTGATCTCGTTGGCCAACGTGTCGCCCCTTCTCAACTCATGGTCGCGACCCTAAGGTCTACACCTTACGCTATAACGCGCCGCGCGGACCCTCAAGAGATGTTCACGGGGAGAAATGCGCATATTGCGACAACGTTTCCGTAATCATGCCCGCACGTCTATTATTTGTTGCAATTTTGCGGCTTGCGATCGGGGCATCCTCGTTCGAGACATCCACTGCCTCACTCATAGTAATGAGGTGCAGTGGTGCGTTAAAATCTGCTATCTCCGCAAATAATTTTGCTGTGCGTGGTGAAAAAAGTGGCACAATAACAGAGTTTTGACCGCGTAGCAGGCTTCGTGCGGCACTGGTCGCGGGGCAGGCCATTTGTTCATAAGCAACGACAACATCACAAACGATACCTGACGATCTCAGGTGTTCCACGATAGCCCCTGCGACATATTTCCCCCGGACGTGGATCATCCGTCCTTTGGGTGCGGCCGCAACGATCATCGCCACTAGTTCACGGTTCGCGCCGTCGGCGTTATGGACCGCAAAGCCCATATCCGCAGCTGCATTGGCCGTCTGTGTGCCAACACACCAAGCAGCTATCCCCTTTTGAAGCCCCAGACGCGCGGCGGCTGCGACGCCGTGCACAGACGTGAAAATCACATGGTCCACGTTCTGATACGAACCTGAGACCGCAAGCGGCACAATCTCTAATAACGGTGATATTACTGTGCGAACAGGCCCCTCATATGCAACCTCAAGAGCAGCCGCAAACGCCTCCGATTGCGCTTTAGGCCGTGTGATGAGGACTGTAGCCGTCATTCCGTTGGCAACCCTTGTTGATTGTTTTGCGATGATCAGAGTGTTACCTGCCCTACACCAACAGGCAATAGGCCCACCATGACAGATGCATTAACGGTTCTCGGAATTGAAAGCAGTTGCGACGACACCGCAGCAGCCATTGTTCGCATGGACGACACAGCACAGATTTTGTCATCCGTTGTTTACGGGCAAACGTCGCTTCACGCTGATTTCGGCGGAATTGTACCAGAAATCGCAGCACGGGCGCACGCCGAAAAGCTTGACCATTGCGTGGAAGACGCGCTTTTGCAGGCTAATTTGACGCTGTCCGATCTCGACGGGATCGCAGTGACAGCCGGTCCGGGGTTGATTGGTGGCGTTCTTTCAGGCGTGATGTGCGCAAAAGGATTATCCGCCGCGACTGGCTTGCCTTTGATTGGGGTCAATCACTTAGCTGGCCATGCACTGACGCCACGCCTGACAGACAATGTCCCTTACCCCTACCTGATGCTGCTAGTTTCCGGAGGTCATTGCCAATTTCTTATCGTCAAAGGGCCGGATGATTTTAAGCGCCTTGGCGGCACTATCGACGACGCCCCGGGTGAGGCATTTGATAAAACGGCCCGCATTCTTGGGCTACCACAGCCCGGCGGGCCATCTGTTGAAAACACTGCCAAATTAGGTGATCCCAAGCGGTTCAAACTGCCGCGTCCGCTGCTTGATCGGCCCGGGTGTGATATGTCATTTTCTGGATTAAAAACGGCCATGCTACGTGCTCGTGATAGCGTTGTTGCTGAAAAGACGGGTCTAACAAAGACAGATCAAGCTGACCTTTGTGCCGGATTCCAGACAGCGATCACGGCAGTTTTGGTTGAAAAGTCCCGCCGAGCACTGGTCGAATATCTGAAACTTGCGCCCTCTCAACCAACCTTGGCGGTTGCAGGTGGTGTCGCGTCAAACGGCATGATCCGTGAGGGATTGCAGGCGTTATGCGGTGAACTAAACGTCGCTTTCAACGCCCCGCCCCTCGCACTTTGTACGGATAACGCCGCGATGATCGCATATGTGGGCCTAACTCGGCTTGCGATTGGGGACGTCGATGACCTGACACTGTCAGCACGCCCACGCTGGCCACTGGATAAATCCGCTGCCCCGATGCTGGGGTCGGGCAAAAAGGGTGCGAAAGCATGAAGATTGCAGTCATCGGTGCTGGCGCTTTTGGGGCCGCACTTGCCATCACTTGGGCAGAGGCCGGACATGACGTGATCCTTTGGGGGCGCGATGCAACGGTTCTGAAGGCCATGCAAAGAGACCGGAAAGTCCCACGTCTTCCGGGTGCAATTCTACCAAAAAACGTCACCTGTTCTGCTGATTTAGACCCTATTTTTGAATGTGACACCATTGCGCTGGCTTTGCCTGCCCAAGCAATGCGGCCCTTCCTCAAAGCGCATGGCACCGCGCTCAATGGCAAATCGTTGATCGCATGCTGCAAGGGTATCGACCTGACGACAATGACGGGGCCAGTTTCAACAATTTCCCAGCTTGTGCCAGACGCAGCTGCGGCGATGCTAACCGGTCCCAGTTTTGCGGCAGACATCGCAAAAGGCCTGCCAACCGCCCTAACGCTAGCAACGAAAATCGATAAAAACGGAATCGCCCTACAGGATATTCTGGCGACCCCGACATTGCGCATTTACCGCACGACCGACACCGTAGGGGCAGAATTAGGTGGTGCGTTGAAAAACGTCATGGCCATTGCTTGCGGCGTCGCGATTGGGGCCGGACTTGGAGATAGTGCGCGCGCTGCCCTAATGACACGCGGATTTTCTGAAATGCTCACACTTGCTGACAGACTGGGTGCTGACCGCGCAACGCTGGGCGGGCTGTCAGGGTTTGGCGATTTGGTCCTGACTTGTACATCAACGCAATCACGCAATTTCCGATACGGCGTGTCGCTGGCCACAAAATCCAACTTTGACGCAGGCACAACTGTTGAAGGTGCCACGACAGCAAAATCGGTCACTAAATTGGCCAAAACCCTTGAACTCGACCTACCAATCTGCACGGTAGTCGCTGACCTTATTGACGGAAAAACCGACGTGGCCAGCGCGCTCAACGCGCTGATGGCCCGTCCTTTAAAGGAAGAATAACCATGCTTGTTGCCCTAATGGCGAAAGATAAATCCGGTGCTTTGCAAACGCGGCTGGATAATCGTGAAGCGCATTTGGCGCACGTCAAAGAATCTGGCATTGTAGCGATGGCTGGCCCATTGCTTGATGCTGATGGCGGCATGTGTGGATCATTGATTGTGCTGAATGTCGATGACATGGCGCAGGCAAAGGCCTTTGCAGACAATGATCCCTACGCAAAAGCTGGTTTGTTTGAGACGGTCACACTCGACATTTGGAACAAGGTTATCGGGTAATGGCCTACTGGTTGTTCAAATCTGAACCCGACGTCTTTGGCTGGGACCACCTGACCGCAAAAGGGGACGCTGGCGAGGAATGGGACGGCGTGCGCAACTACCAAGCGCGCAACAATATGCGAGCGATGGCAGTGGGCGACCGTGGGTTTTTCTACCACTCCCGATCCGGCCTAGAGATCGTCGGAATCCTTGAAGTCTGCGCAAGCGCCCATCAAGATAGCACAACCGACGATGATCGCTGGGATTGCGTGGACGTGCGGGCGGTAAGGCCCTTTGTCACTCCTGTTTCATTGCAAACGATCAAAACTGACCCTCGCCTAACAGAAATGGCGTTGGTCAAAAGTTCACGCCTCTCGGTTCAACCTGTGACGGACACAGAATGGGCCCTTGTTTGCGATCTTGGGAATACAGGACCGGGCTGAATCACAAGAAACTGGTCCTACAAAAATCTGTCCATCACACTGTATTGAGGAAACGTTTAGAATTATCGCATCTCACGTAGCACTAAATTTTTTTTAGAAATAAGGGACTGATACCATGTTCGACCCCACATACTCCTGAGCATCACACACGAAACTGAGTTCTGGTTAGGGACATTATCGCGGTAGTGAGTAGACGAATCTTTGAGACGGATTTGGCGGCCGAACACTACTTTGTATTTAAACCTATAACGCAGAAAAGCCTCCCTATTCAAAGGAGCTGACCAGCCCCCCGCGGCTCCCTCATTCATAACGGAAGTTTGCGGGTTTGGGTTCCGGATTTTGTGGCTTCGGTTTGGGCAAGTGCGCGACCACTATTCGCTCTCACACATGCTCTGCATGTGTTGCCGGAACGGGACAGCGATTTGCCTGCAAACCACTGCCGGGCAATGAAACGCTGCGAAATGTCATGATCTCGCCTTGCGTGCTGCAGC
>JAPKCP010000380.1 GCA_028822885.1 Yoonia sp.
ACCCCCAACCTCTATGGGGATCACGTATGGGGGTTCATCGCTGAACATTTGGGAATATACCGTCACATGAAACGCCGTTTTGAAACCATGACTTCATCCGCTTTTGCGGATGATATTTATGTCGTCCTCGGTGAGTACGCCAACAGTCTTCGAGATTGAAACGACATGCGTGTTTCAATCTCACATGAGACCATTCGACAGGGTTATATCTTTAAGAAAACCTTTCATGAGGTGCAGTTGATGGTCGCCTTTACCCATGAAGAAAAACAAATCATCAAACAGCGTGGGTTGTTGAAAACCAAGCTCGTGGATCGCCGTCCTGCGGATGCCAAAAATGATGCGCGCGACGAGAAGTTTGAGTTGCGTGTTGAACATCTGATGGACGGCAAAGTTGATTGCTTTCTCTGTGCAACACCCTCCAAATCAAAAATCTATGAAGAAGAGCTGTTGGCGGTGATGCAGCAGATGAAAGTCTGGCTTACGGACAATGCCGAAACTGGCACCCGAACCGTGGTTGAATTCTGATGGCGCAGGGTTCTGACGACGGTGCTGGCACAATGATCATCGGGTCGATTGTTGTTACTGCCATTTTGCTACTGGCGCTGATTATCACGCCGTTCCTTCTCATTGGTATTCCTGCGTATGTCTTTTACCGGCTGCACATGGAAAGCCCCACGCGGCTCGAACGGCTCGCCCGCGAAGAAACAGAGATTCTCTACAACCATGCGCTGTCTGGGCAGGTGCGTCTGAGCGATACTGAGATCGACGCAGCCCTCGCTCAGCATTGGCCTCACGATGCGCCTGCGCCGCTGCGGATCCAGCTTCTTGAAATTGGACGCGCCTTACTCAGTGATGAAGGCCTAAGTGCCGAAATTCCGCCAATGCCTGCGCTGTGCAATACTGTTGAGGGCGCGCGGTATCGCGATATGCTGGCGCGCTCCGGTCAGGCCCGCAGTGACCGTGTAATGGTGTTGACGGCCTTGGATGCGATATCGAACAGTTTGGGCACGATCGCACAAGCAGTTCCGCTCATTGAGGGCGATGTGCTTGTTGATGTGACCCAGTTTGTGCACCCGTTGGGACAGGCTGTTCAAAACGTCATCGCGCCGTTTTTTGCTGACAATGACTACAACCACTTCAAGCGACTGCGGGAGCGGATTGACGCAAACCTCAGTCGGACGCATCGCGCGCAGCCGATCTTCCCGAGCGATTACAAGGGCGACGATGTTGTGGGTACTTACCTCGCAGGCACCCGTCTGAAAGACCTGTTCCAACTGCGGACCCCATTTGAAATTCCAGAAAATAGTAGATTTGAACACATGCACATTGTGGCCGGATCTGGCCACGGAAAGACCCAAACACTGCAATACTTTCTGGCCCGCGATCTCGAAGATGTCGCGCGTGGCGATAAGTCGGTTGTGGTGATCGACAGCCAGGGTGATCTGATCAATACGATCCTCAAAGCCAAAACGCTGCCACCAGAACAGATCGTGCTCATTGATCCCGAAGACATCGAGTTCCCGGTCAGCCTCAACCTGTTCTCTGTTGGCCAGGGTCGCCTTGAAAACTACAACGCCCTCGAACGCGAGCGGCTGACCAATTCCATCATTGAGCTTTATGACTTTGTTTTGGGCTCGCTGCTGTCCGCCGGAATGACAGCAAAGCAATCCGTGGTCTTTCGCTATGTCACACGCCTGATGTTCCATATTCCAGATGCGACAATCCACACATTACGCGCGTTGATGGAACCTGGTGGGACAGAGATGTATCGAGATCACATTGCCAAGCTGGAAGGCACCCCGCGCAGGTTCTTTGAAACTGAGTTTGACAGCAAGGAATTCACCAACACAAAAAACCAGGTCCTGCGCCGCCTCTATGGCGTTCTGGAAAATCAGACTTTTGAGCGAATGTTCACAAACCCACAATCCAAGTTCGACATGTTCACAGAAATGAACGCTGGTAAGTTAATCCTGATAAACACGTCAAAGTCGCTATTGAAAGAACAGGGCACCGAGATCTTTGGCCGTTTCTTCATTGCCCTGATCACGCAGGCGGCCCAAGAACGCGCGACGTTGCCTGCACGGGACCGATTGCCTGCCATGATATATATCGATGAGGCGCAAGACTACTTTGACCAAAACATTGGCATCATCCTCAGCCAGGCACGCAAATATCGTGTCGGCATGATCATGGCGCATCAGTATCTAGGTCAGCTGAGCAATGGCCTGCAGGAAGCATTTGAGGCCAACACGTCAATCAAACTCGCGGGTGGTGTGTCTGCGCGTGACGCGCGTGCTCTGGCTGGTCAATTGTCATGCGATCCAGATCTGGTTCAGCGCCAGCCCAAAGGCACGTTCGCCACTTTTGTGCGCGGTTTGACCGACCGTGCTGTGCCCGTCAGCTTTCCATTCTTTGTGATGGAAAAGCTTGGACGCGCCACAAAAGAAGAGATTGATGCAATCCGGGAACACAGTCGCAACGCGTACGCCGAACCATGGCAGAGCAAGGTTGAAGACAGCGGAACATCGGATGAGACACCACCGGAAGCGCCTGATGAAAACGACACGGACGATCCTGCGAATCCTTCATCAGAACTTTGAGCCAGGCTAATCTGGTGTCATGAGCCA
>JAPKCP010000087.1 GCA_028822885.1 Yoonia sp.
TTTCCCATGCGTTTTACGAAGGTTGCTGATTTGGCGCTCACTTAATGTTTCACGCCAGCCGCCCGCTTTGCCTTTGCGGAAAAAATGTGGCTGGTGCGTGGTGTTTTCGCTAAACCCATCTGTGTTTTCTTGTTTGCGCAACTCGTCAAAACTGGCGTGTTTGATAGCGTACTCTAGTTTTTGCGCGTCGACTGCGACGCCTAGATGTTTCAGGGCCGTTCCGAATGTTTCCTGTGGCGTGCTGTACATGTCTTCGTAACGTACGACGTGAACATTGTGCTTTTTTGCCCCAGCCCAACTATTTACGTGCGTTGACCAATCTGAGGTGAATTGCAGGGCTGTTGTTTTTGATCCGCCAACGACGGCTTGTGGTTCACGCATCCGCTCAATGGCGTCGTCGATAGATAGCCCGTAGTGACTGGCAAATGAGACCGCGACGTCGCCTGGATGACGCACCACATAAAGCGCGCCACGGGTCAAAGACGCTGGAATAAGGGCAGTATCATCAATCTTGTTATTGTAATTATGGGTTTTGATCATGGCGACCTTGGGACCAGTCGCTGAAATATTGCGCAAAAACTTATCCCGCAACGCCACGGTTTGCCGCGGATCTGATCGATCATAAGGCGCCTCGTTGGCCCGGTCATAGTGTCGCGCATCACCATCCGCATACCCTAGCTTGCCGACACTGTTGATCGGCAACGGTTCTTTTCCACCAAACAAGTAGTTGGCCAGAAAAATTCTTAACCAAGTATTTCCGGACTTTGGATAGGATGCGATCCAGAATAATGACCGGCGTGGTGGGTTTTGCATTGGCTATCCTTAAGGGCGATTTAACGCGTGAGGCCTTTATAAGAGCTTCGGTGGTGATTTCACCCCGCTTGGGCGACAATTTTGCAGGTCTGATCAAAGACTATGCGCTTGGGCTTCGGATCAAATCTGTTAGTAAAGTCCCAAATCTTCTTTAGAGGTCAACTGGATGGATCATTTTCTTTATCGCGACGGTCAGTTGTACGCTGAGGATGTGCCGGTGGCTGAGATCGCCGCAGCTGTGGGCACCCCGTTTTATGTCTATTCAACGGCGACTCTGACCCGGCATTTCAAATTGTTTGATGATGCGTTGGATGGCATGGAACATTTGGTGTGCTTTGCCATGAAATCCCTGTCCAATCAGGCTGTGATCAAGGTGTTGGCAGATGCAGGTGCCGGCATGGATGTTGTGTCCGGTGGAGAGTATTTCCGGGCCAAGGCCGCTGGTATCCCGGGTGATCGCATTGTTTTTTCAGGCGTTGGTAAGACCGTAGATGAGATGCGGATGGCGCTGGAAGGTGGCATTCGTCAGTTCAATGTAGAAAGCGAGCCTGAGATGGTTGTGCTAGATCGCATTGCCCAAGAATTAGGGGTTGTTGCCCCGATTACGGTACGCGTGAACCCTGACGTTGATGCGAAAACGCATGCTAAGATTGCGACGGGTAAGTCCGAGAACAAGTTTGGTATCCCGATTTCGCGTGCCCGCGAGGTCTATGCAATGGCCTCGAAAATGCCGGGTCTAAAGGTTATTGGGATTGATGTTCATATCGGATCTCAGTTGACCGATTTGACCCCGTTTGAGGCAGCGTATCTGAAAGTTGCTGAACTCACAGAACAACTCCGTTCGGATGGTCACGAGATTACCCGCCTTGATCTGGGCGGTGGTTTGGGGATCCCTTACGCGCGGTCCAATGACGCGCCGCCGTCGCCAGCAGAGTATGGCGCCTTGATCAAACGCACAGTCGGCTATTTAGGATGCGAGATTGAGATTGAGCCGGGCCGACTGATATCGGGCAATGCCGGTCTGATGGTGTCCAAGGTTATCTATGTGAAAGAGGGCGAAGACCGCGAATTTATGATCATTGACGGCGCGATGAATGATCTCATTCGCCCTGCGATGTATGATGCCCACCACGATATTGTGCCTGTGGTGGAACCAGCACCGGGCGCGGAACCTACCCAATATGATATCGTGGGTCCGATTTGCGAAAGTGGTGATACCTTTGCTAAATCCCGCGTGATGCCTGTTGTTAAGGCTGATGATCTTGTCGCGTTCCGTTCTGCTGGTGCATATGGGGCCGTGATGTCGTCTGAATATAACTCGCGTCCTTTGATTCCTGAGGTTCTGGTGAATGGTGATCAATTTGCGGTTATTCGCGCACGCCCTACCTATGAAGAGATGATTGCGCGCGATACGCTTCCGCATTGGCTCTGATCCGGTAAGGTGAGGGCCTGATATAAGGACCGCAGACCTGACACAGCGACCCAAATCCCCTGACCAGATGCGCCATCTTGCGTTCCCTATCATTGCGACTCGTGCGGGAATGGTCGCCGAAGGCGTAACACGCGCATTTTGGCCGTTTTGGTCGGTATTGTTTGTTGCTCTCGCCCCGGTGATGTTTGGCTGGCAGGACTTGGTCGCCCGCGAATGGGTCTGGGGTCTCGGCGCAGTCGCTCTGGTCGTTTTGATCGCGACGTTCGTGTGGGGATTACGCCGGTTCCGGGTACCAATGCGCGCAGACGCTGTTGCTCGCGTAGATGCTGCGTTACCTGGCCGTCCGATTGCGGCCATTGCGGATACACAAGCCATCGGGTCAGGTGATCCTGCGTCGGAGGCCGTCTGGGCCGCCCACGTTGCCCGGATGGCAGAGCGGACCAAAGAGGCCCGGGTTGTTAAGCCTGATTTACGGATTTCAGATCGTGATCCATATGGGCTGCGGTTTATCGCGCTGCTTTTCTTTATTGTGGCTTTGCTGTTTGGGTCGATGTTGCGAGTTGGTACGGCAGTTGATCAGCAGGGTGGTTTAACACTGGTCACTGGCCCAGTGTGGGAAGGGTGGGTTGAGGCGCCTGCTTATACGGGCAAGCCGTCGATCTACCTCAACGACATTCCGGCAGGTGCTTTGCGCGTGGCACAGGGATCGCAGATTACGCTGCGCCTTTACGGTGAAGTTGGCGCATTGACCGTGATCGAAAGCGTTTCAGGAGCTGTTGAAAGTGATGCGCCTGCGGTTCCACAGCCGCAACAGAAATTTGTTGCCGTCCAAGACGGAACGCTCACGATTGAGGGCGAGAACGGGATCTCTTGGAACCTGTTGGTTGTCGCTGATCAACCGCCTTTGGTCGAGCTGACGGGTCCTGTTGAATCGGATGCACTGGGTGAAATGTCCCAGCCGTTTTTAGCCATGGATGACTACGGCGTTGTGTCTGGAATTGCGACGATTGCCCTGAATTTAGATGCAGTTGATCGCCGGTTTGGGTTAGCCGCAAGCCCTGATGCGATTGAACCGCTGATTCTTGATCTGCCGATGCCCTTCACGGGCGACAGGGCTGATTTTGAAGAATTCCTCGTGGATGATTTATCAGAACATCCACTGGCGAACTTGCCTGTGACGTTGACGTTGGAGGTGACGGACGCCGCCGGGCAAACTGCCAGTAGCCCCGCCGAGCCATTGATTTTGCCGGGGCGCCGTTTCTTCCAGCCGTTCGCCAAGGCTATCGCTGAACAACGGCGTGACCTTATGTGGTCTCGCACAAACGTGTCCCGCATTGCTGACGTGATGAAAGCGATTTCGCACCGTCCCGAGGGGCTATTTTCAAATGAGACGGCTTATCTGCGGATGCGGGCGATCATTCGTCAGATTGATGGGTTCGTTACGGATGGTGTTACGGATGAAGGACATGCTGAGGTTGTTCTAGCCTTGTGGGAGCTGGTCATTCAGCTTGAGGATGGAACGCTTGCTGATGCACGTGAGCGGATGATCCGTGCACAGGAAAGACTGACCGAAGCGATGCGCGATGGCGCAAGCGACGCTGAAATTGCTGAGCTGATGCAGGAATTGCGTGAAGCGACCGACGATTACATGCGCCTTCTGGCTGAGGAGCAGGGACCGCCAGAGGATGGCACCGATCAAGCAGACAGCGGCGAAGAATCACGCGACGTCAGTCAAAGCGAAATTGACGCCATGATGGATCGTATTCAGGAGCTGATGGAAGAAGGCCGCATGGCTGAAGCTGCTGAGCTGATGGAAGAACTCAACCGGCTTTTGGAAAACCTAGAGTTTACGCAAAGCGCAAACGGTGGTGAGGGTCCGGGCTCACCGGGTGAACAAGCGTTGGAAGATCTTGAAGAAACGCTGCGTGATCAGGAAGACTTGTCTGATGATGCGTTTCGCGAATTGCAGGAACGGTCCAACCCGGATCGCCAGCAGGCTGAAAATCGTGAGCAAGAGGGGCAAGAAGGTCAGCAACCCGGGCAGTCACAGGGTGAAGGCCAGCAAGGCGGTGAGCCGGGTCAGCAGCCGGGGCAATCAGGCCAATCTGAAAACGAGTCGGGTCAAGACGGACAGCAAGGCACTGGCCAAGGCGTTGGTGAAGACAGTCAAAGCGGTGGTCAGGATGATCAAGGTGCTGGCGGTGAGGGCAGCGGTAGCCAAGATGGTGGGTCGCTTGCTGAGCGGCAACAGGCCTTGCGTGAAGAACTTCGTCGGCAGCGTGAAGGCCTGCCAAATCTTGAAGGGGACGCAGGCGAGATCGCAGAGAATGCCTTGAACCGGGCGGAACGCGCTATGGAAGGTGCCGAAGAGGCGCTGGGTGCTGGCGACTTGGCCGAAGCGATCGACCGCCAAGCAGAGGCGTTGGATGCATTGCGCAACGGGATGCGGTCATTGAACCGTGCATTGGCTGAAAACCAGTCGGACGAGCCGGGGCAGGGCGAGCAGGATGGCGGCGCAACGCGGCGTGCAGAGCCGTCACAGCGTGATCCACTGGGACGTGAACTTGGGGCTGAGGGCGGTCAATTTGGGACGGATGAGAACCTGTTGCAAGGCCGCGATGTCTACCGCCGCGCTGAGGAATTGCTTGATGAATTGCGTCGCAGAAGCGCAGATCAAGAGCGCCCAGAAATTGAACGCGATTACCTGCGTCGTTTGCTTGATCGGTTCTAGTTATCCGGCGGCGATATATGACAGCATCGACTGGACGTTGTCGTCAAGCCAGATACGACCAATATCAATTGCATCGACATAAGCCTTTATCGTATTCGCGAGCGCTGGGACGGAGTCGACAATTTTGTCGGCCTGCGTGTAGATCAAGACCGGCGGCCCAATCAACAGCAGCACAGTGATGAAACCACTCTGGAAGTCTTTGCGTTTTGCATTCGCGGTTGCTTCTGGCCCAGCGGTTCCATCTTCAATGCGTTCGGCATCGGATCGTAAGCTGGAGTTGATCTCTTCGATATCTGGCAGCAATTCACGACGTGGCGCCTGCGCGGTTGTTGCGATGCTTGCAATTGGGGCAGCCACCACTGCGGCAACGGTCGCTGGGGCGGGTTGTTCTGGCGCTTTGGGGCGCACAGGCGCTGGATCGCTCAAGCCGAGGTCAGATTGGCTTTCCATTGTTGATGCCGTTTCGGTCTTGCGCCGTGTAGTTTCGATGGCAGCTTCTTGACGCAGAATATCGGCAACAGAGGGATCAACTGGCTTGCGATTTTTGGGCGGTTGTGGCGCAGGCGAAAGATTTTCTTCGTCCTCAACATCCTTGAATGCATCGTTGATAGAGCCACTAAAGCGGTCTGCATTTGGTGCGGGTGTTGGTGGCGGTGTTGGTTTGCGCGGCTCAGTGGGGGTGTCGCTTGCTGACGCACCGGGGGTTTCGAACCATGTATGTGCGCAATTCGAGCACTGAACATCACGCCCGCCGCTTGGAATAGCGTCTTCTGCGACTGCGTATTGCGCGCCACAATTTGGACAAATTAGCCGCATGATTGCTTTCCTTCCGCCAACAAAACGCAGTTAGATCCTGAGGTATTCGTCTACAATTATCAATCACAGCGGGAAAGGCCAGTGATTTGCGTAGCAGAAAGGTGCGAATTGATTGAAACCTGTTGCAGTTTTGGGCAATACAGAGGTTAATCGGAAATAGGGGACGTCGTGTGATTGCGCTTGATAACGTGGGCTACCATTACGGCGGCGCAGAACTCTTCTCTCAATTGACGCTTACGTTGGAGCCGGGATCGTTCCATTTTTTGACCGGTCCGTCGGGTGCGGGTAAGACGACATTATTGAAATTGTGTTACGGTGCGCTGCAAGCGACCAGCGGTGAAGTGCATATTTTTGATGCGCCGGCGTCGCGTTTGGACCGTGATCAAGTCGCGATGATTCGCAGACGTATTGGTATAGTCCACCAGAATTGCGAGTTTCTGGACCATTTATCCATTGCCGAGAACATAGCGCTGCCTTTGACGGTATCGGGGCGCAGTGAGCTTCTGGAAAATCTGAACGAACTACTGGCTTGGGTTGGCTTATCCAAACAAATGAATCAGCTCCCACCTGAATTATCCGGTGGAGAACGCCAGCGTGCTGCATTGGCCCGCGCAGTGATCATGTCGCCAGATGTGATTATCGCGGATGAGCCGACAGGCAACGTTGATTGGGAGATGTCGCAGCGTTTACTGACCTTGCTGGTCGAGTTGAACCGCATGGGCAAAACAATTTTGATTGCTACCCATGATTTGAACCTCATCCGAACAGCAAAGTCGCAGGTTGCGACCCGCGTTTTACGCCTGAAAGGCGGTCAATTAGTCCAAGCGGGAGCAGAGCTATGAAGAGATTGCGCTGGTTGTTTGACGTGCTTGTTGGCGATGCGCAGGCAGATCGGACGGTCCCGCCGACAGGCTTTACGGCACAGTTGACGGTCTTCACTGCGGCGGCGATGGCGTTCCTTGCTGTCTTTGCCTTGGCCTTGTCGCTGGCAACGGGGCGTCTTGCCGATCGCTGGTCAGCTGAACTGGCGCGGACATCAACTTTACGCATTTCTGCGCCCGCCGATCAGGCGGTTGCCCAATTGCGTGCAGCAGTGAATGTGCTTGAAACGACACCGGGTGTCGCCACGGCCCGTCCACTCACTAAAGAAGAACAGCAAGCATTGCTGGAACCTTGGTTTGGTCCGGGCCTACCGCTTGATAGCCTGCCGATCCCACAGTTGATTGAGATTGTCGAAGAGGGCGATGGCTATGATGCGACTGGTCTGCGCGCGCGGCTGCAGGCCGAAGTTCCGGGTGCTGTTCTTGATGATCACACACGCTGGCGGGAGCCATTGATTGAGGCGGCAAGCAGGCTGCGGAGTTTGGGTTGGATCGCGATTCTACTGATCGGTGCGTCCATGGTTGCGCTCATTACGCTTGCTGCCCAAGCAGCACTTGCCGCCAACGTCCAAGTCATCCGTGTCATGCGGCTTGTCGGGGCCAAGGACACCTACATAGCGCGTGCATTTGTGCGCCGCTTCACGTTGCGCGGATTAAGTGGCGCTGCGATTGGGACATTTTTTGGGCTGGCTGCTGTCATGCTTCTCCCAAGTGCTGACGTGGCGGGTGGCTTTTTGACTGGACTTGGCTTTCAAGGGGCTGAATGGTTATTTCCGCTGATCATCCCATTGCTTGGCGGCATATCCGCATTTTTTGCAACGCGCACCGCCGCTTTGCGCATGTTGAAGGAACAATCATGAGATATGCTATCCAATGGGTTCGGTCCCTGTTCTTCAATGCCAGCATGTATATTGCGATGGCCGTTATTGGGATTGTCTTTGCGCCCTTCGTTCTGTTTTCGTCGCGCAGTGCGGTCTTTGCCTGTCACCTTTACTGCCATTACGTGATTTGGTCGGCGCGTTGGATGATTGGGCTGAAGCTTGAATATCGCGGGACACCCCCGACACATGAGGTGATGATCGCATCCAAGCACCAATCGTTTATGGATGTACTTGCGATTTACGGTGCTGTGCCGCGTGGGAAATTCATCATGAAGCGTATCTTGATGTACGCGCCAGTACTTGGCTGGTTCGGTTTGCGGGTTGGTTGCATTCCAGTGGATCGCGGCAAACGGGGTGCGGCGATCGTGAAGATGCTGGCGGACGTGAAAGCAGGGTCCGCCCAGCCCGGCCAGTTGATTATTTATCCGCAGGGGACACGTGTCACGCCGGGCAAAGCTGCGAAATATAAGACTGGAACTGGGGCGCTTTACCGTCAATTGGGCCAGCCTTGTGTGCCAGTTGCACTGAACATTGGCGTCTTTTGGCCGAAGCGTGGCGTTTACCGTAACCCCGGTGTTGCTGTGGTTGAGTTTCTTGAGGAAATTCCACCGGGCCTGACCCAGAACGACTTTATGCGCACGATCGAGACACGGATCGAAGAGGCATCGAACCGTCTCAACGTGGAAGCTGGATTTGTGCCAAATGACGCTGGCTGACCACATTACGGATATCGCCGCACTTGAGGCATTGTATGGCAGCCCCGGAAAGGCGTCGCTGATCAAGGTTACAGATCGTCTGACGCCAGCGTATGAAAAGTGGATCGTGCAGTCACGGCTTTGCGTTCTGACGACTGTCGGCGCGTTGGGAACGGACGGGTCGCCGCGCGGCGATGATGGCCCTGTGGTCCAAATTCAAGACGCGCAGACCTTGTTGATGCCGGATTGGCGCGGCAATAACCGGATGGATAGCCTGCGCAATATCGTGACCGATGGACGCGTAAGCCTGATGTTTATGGTGCCGGGGTCCAACAACGTCATTCGGGTGAACGGGACGGCGGTTGTGTCTGTTGATCCTGATCTACTAGGACGTTTCTCTGATAAGGAACGCGCACCACGATCCGTGATCGTTGTCGCTATCGCAGAGGTTTACAGTCAATGCGCGCGCGCCTTGATGCGTGCAAAGACGTGGACGTCTGGGGATGAAAGCGTGGGTCTCCCGAGCGTTGGGGATATGCTTGCTGAGATCGAGACAGGCTTCGATGGTGGCGCTTACGATGCTGAGTGGGCACCAAGGGCAGCCAAGACACTTTGGTAAGGTTGATTAGGCCTATTTTTTGAAGGACAGGTTGGACGATGTGCCAAGGCCGCGCCAAAGGCTGAAAAGAATGACGGCAAGGCTGATTAACAGCCAGATGCCGCCCCAAAGCACAGTTGCTCCGCCAAATTCTTCTGCCAGCATCCGCGCGTCAGATCGCAGGTTTGAGCGGGCAATTGTATCGCTGAAAATGTCGAGGGGGACGTAGATCATGCTTGTGAGCCCAATGACCCGAAGGGCCAAATCGTTGACGTCATGTGGTAGAAACCTTGCGGTTACCAACATCAGGATACCAGCACCGACACAAAACAGAACTGCAAATCCTTCGCGCACATAAAGGGCGGTTACGACAAGCATCAGTGCTCCAAACAGGCCCATCACTGTGCGGTCAGCGTTCGTGCGTGTGGCGCTAATCAGCAAAATAACGCCAAGCAACAGCGATCCAAGATAACCTGCGCTGAGGATCAAAAACCGGCTGCCACCACGCGAAAACACAGCGCCGCCTTGATCGGCAGACACCGTTAGGCTGATGACATCGCCACCAGTAAGAACCGTCATCCCTGCGTGTGAGAGCTCATGCAGAAAGACGATCAGGATTTTGAGCGGAATAATGACTGGCGTCGGCCAAAGCACGAACACAAGGCTAACTAATGCAATCAGCTGCCAATGTCCGCGCAAGGCCTGCATGATTTAGGCAGCCAAACCCTTAGAGCCAAGGTTCAAATACTTGTGACGCCGCGCTGCGCGAACCTCTTGGCCCGAAAGCTTAGAGAGTTCATCTACCATTTCGATCAATGACAGGCGTACAGATTCGATTGCAGCGATGGGATCGCGATGCGCACCACCTTTAGGTTCTTTGATGATCGTATCGCAGACGCCAATCTCACTGAGATTCTGGGCCGTCAGGCGCAATGCCTCTGCGGCTTCATTTGCTTTGGCGGCATCTTTCCATAGGATCGACGCACAGCCCTCTGGGCTGATCACTGAATAAATTGAATGTTCCAGCATCGCGACACGGTTGGCCGTCGCAAAGGCTACTGCACCACCCGATCCACCTTCACCAATAACAACCGAAATCAGTGGGACAGAAATCGCGAGACATTTTTCTGTCGACCGCGCGATCGCCTCTGATTGGCCGCGTTCTTCGGCGCCTTTGCCGGGATAAGCGCCCGGCGTGTCAACAAGCGTGATCACTGGCAGGCCAAAGCGGTCGGCCATGTCCATCAAGCGGATCGCTTTGCGATATCCTTCGGGACGGGCCATACCAAAGTTCCGTTCGATCCGGGATTTGGTGTCGTTGCCTTTTTCGTGACCAATCACCATCACTGGACGGCCATCAAGACGGGCAATGCCGCCCATGACAGCGTGATCGTCCGCAAAGTTGCGATCACCCGCGAGGGGCGTGTAATCTGTGAAAATAGCTTTGATATAATCCTGACAATGGGGCCGTTGTGGATGGCGTGCGACTTGGCATTTGCGCCAAGGCGTCAGGGTTGCATATAGCTGATCAAGAAGATCAACAGCCTTCTGGTCAAGCTGTGAGGCCTCTTTTTCGACATCCGTCTCTGGGTTTTCGCGCGCCATAGCGCGTAGTTCGTTTGCTTTGCCTTCGATCTCGGCCAGTGGTTTTTCAAACTCAAGATATTGGGTCATGACGCGCCTTATGCTGTGTTGACTCAGATATAGGGTGTGATGTGGGTCAGTTGCAATACAGACGGAGATTTCGGCGAAGTCAGGAGTTCGCAGCTTGTCGCGTGGGTAGCTGTGTGCGGCCCGAATTGGGTGCTGCAAAAGGAAAACGTGATGAGACACATTTTTTGACTCTGTCTTACGCTTTTCATGCCTCATCGAGTAGGATGGACAACCTTATGATAAAGTAAGCGCTTGCCGTTACTTGTTTAGCTTCACGCGACTACGAATGACACTATCCCGCCGGTTTGATCCGACGGGATAGTGTCATTCGCTTCCTGCGATCATTTCGGATTGACGCACAATGACTTCGGCCTGTTTGATGGACGCGATGTCGACCAAGCGGCCTTTGTAGACCGTCGCCCCTTCGCCGCGTTCTGTGGCGTCTTGCATGGCAGCAAGAATTTCGCGGGCTTCTGCGACAGCTTCTGCCGAGGGGGTAAAGACTTCGTTGGCGAGCGCGATCTGCTTAGGATGGATCGCCCATTTGCCAACCATACCAAGCGTTGCAGACCGCCGCGCCTGCGCCCGGAAGCCTTCGTCATCTGAGAAGTCGCCAAAGGGGCCATCGACAGGCAGAATACCGTGGGTCCGACAGGCTGCGACAATGGCGGTTTGTGCCCAATGCCATGGGTCAGAGAAATGGCGCGTGTCGCCGTGCTGCATATAGTAGTTTT
>JAPKCP010000381.1 GCA_028822885.1 Yoonia sp.
ACTTTCGCGGCAAATTCGGTTTGTGCGACGTGGTTCACCATCGGCGGATAGCCTTTGTAATAGGTGATTACGGCCTCAGCGCCGTAAGCCAGACAAGTTGCGTCCACGAGTTTGCGCAAACGATCTTCAGCAAGCGCGCGCATCTCGGGGGTTAGCGTGCGAATGGTTCCTTTGAGTTGCACTGACTCGGCAATTACGTTGAACGCTTTTGAACTGCTCTCCACGGATGTCACTGACACAACCGCCTGCTCTACGGGATCAGCGTTACGGCTAACAATTGTTTGCAACGCCATCACAACATGTGCAGCAACCACAACCGAATCAACAGTTTCATGGGGTTTAGCAGCATGACCGCCCTGCCCCTTAATCGTAATGTCGAACTGGTCAGTCGCAGCAAAAAATGGCCCCGGACGGATTGCAAATTTACCAAGCGGCTGGCCCGGCCAGTTGTGCATGCCGTAAACCTCTTGGATGCCAAAGCGGTCCATCATACCGTCTTCACACATCTCGCGCCCACCACCGCCACCTTCTTCAGCGGGTTGGAAAATTACTACAACGGTACCGTCAAAATTGCGGGTCTCTGAAAGGTATTTCGCAGCGCCCAAAAGCATCGCGGTATGCCCATCGTGGCCACAAGCGTGCATCGCACCATCTGTTTTGGAGGCATAAGGCAGACCAGTTTGTTCATGGATTGGCAACGCGTCCATATCTGCGCGCAGACCGATCACTTTGCCAGTTGTGTCCGTTTTACCTTTGATAATACCGACGACGCCCGTGCGACCAATACCAGTCACGACCTCTTCGCACCCAAATTTAGTTAGCTTTTCCGCAACAATCGCAGAGGTGCGGTGGGTCTCAAACAAGATTTCTGGGTGTTCATGCAGATCGCGCCGCCATGCTGTGATCTCGGGCAACAATTCTGCGAAACGGTTCTTTATCGGCATGGTGGCTCCAACACTTTGACTTTCAATCAGCATGCCCAATGCAAGCGGTAGGGACAAGCACTCAACATTCGTACCACGGATCTGATTTTTCCAGAAAAATCATACGAATTTTCGCGAAAATTCGCGTCATTTCATATGTTTGTGAATGCGTTTTACCATCAGCCAAACACCCAACAACACAACCGGCGTCGCAACAGCAGCCATCACGACCTTTGGGACATCATACATTTTCTCAAGTGGCCCAAGGACATAAAGCGCAAGATTCACAGCGTAGTAGCTAATCGCGACGACCGACAACCCTTCGACGGTTTTCTGCAACCGCAGCTGCAAGTCAGCCCGTTTATCCATTGATGTCAGCAAGTCTTGGTTCTGCGCAGAGCGTTCCACATCAACGCGCGTGCGCAGCAAATCGCTTGCGCGTTGCGCCCTGTTCGACATTGCAGTTAAGCGAGTATGTGCTGAATTGACCGTCCGCATTGCCGGATCGTACCGGCGCATCATGAATTCGCCAAAAGTTTGCCGCCCCTGAAACCGGTCTTCGCGCAATATCGCGATCCGCTGGTTCACGATCGTCTCATACGCACCTGTTGCACCAAAACGAAACGATGTTTGGGCGATTGCATTCTCAAGGTCTGCCGACGCCACTAACAAATCTTGCAAAATCTCATCCGGTTTAGATACGGTCCCTGTCATGTCAGACAGCAGTGTCGTCAATCTGTGATCAATCTCACCCATTTTTGGGCTCAATTTGCGTGTCATCGCAAGGCCAAGCATCGACATCGCTTTGTAGGTTTCAACCTCACACAGGCGTTGCACAACACGACCAATACGCCGGCTGCCGGTTTCTGGTCGGGCAAAAACCGCAAATCGCATGTGGCCCGCGACATCAATCCGAAAATCACCAGCCACAACCAGTGCATCATCAAGCACGCGACTGATCGCAACGCTTTCTGGGACGAACCAATCCGCAACCTTTTCCAAAATGCCAGTATCACCGGATGCGACCTCCACCCGGATCAAAGCAGATGTCACCCGGACACCGGGTGCTGCATCAAGCCAATCTTGTGGGAACACAGCAAAAGTCACGGCATCAAACGGGCGCTCCGCATTGCCTTCACCAAAGACTGTGTAGGTCACAAACTCTGTGTGACTTTCCCACTTCAGCGTATATTTTCCAATTTGCCCAGAATAATGGGTTGCATCAGGTTGTGGGTGCTGCGCTCCAAAGCGATCCAACAGGATAATCAGATGCGCACGATCCGCTTCGCGATCCCGCCCCGCCGCGTTCGATGACGGCTTCAGGGCCAGATACGCCGCCCGGCTTGGTGCTCTCACGGATGGGAATGGCCGCGCGTGCAGCTCGTTCGCCATTGGATAACGTAGTGGGTGATCTTCAATCGGAGACATAGTGTGCGACCCTTATAACTGAGTCGCAACCTAGCGGTTAAACTAGTCAGGTAAAGAAATAATCGTTCATAAATAACATGTTAGATGCGTACGATAGTATACCGTGCGTTATGGAACCAACAAAACCAATAGATCACAATGACATCCAGCCGCAGGAAGCCGAAAAACACAGGCTCGGATACATGGATGTCTATGCGCCTGTGTTACCGACCAAAACACAATCGCAAGCCTTGAAGCTCATCAGTTCTGTCGCAACTTGGACCTGCCAT
>JAPKCP010000382.1 GCA_028822885.1 Yoonia sp.
GATCCGTCAGCAACCTGCACCCAACCTTTGCGTCCAGCTCTCAAATTAGTGCTGATGGCTTGGCTGTCTCCCAATGTCGCCGCATAGACGCTTGCGTCTGCTTGGGTTGTCATGGAGCCATCGCGCCCATCTCGGGAAAGGAACAGTTTCAGTTTCCCACTCTTTTCGTCGTTTGTCAGATCAATAGTATCATAGGCGGGCTTGGTGTTCTGCGTCGCGGGCAATAGCCAAACCTGCAAGAAACGCATTTCGTCAGTCGAAGACGGATTGAACTCGGAATGGGTCACGCCGGACCCCGCACTCATATATTGAACGCCGCCCGCGCTGACGACCGATCCGTTACCCAAAGAGTCCTTGTGCTCAAGAGCGCCACCTAAGACATAAGAAAAAATCTCGGCGTTTTGGTGTGGATGCTGACCAAACCCTTTGCCACCTTCGACAAGGTCATCATTGATGACACGCAGGTTTCCAAATCCCATATGCTTAGGGTCATGATAATTTCCGAAGCTGAAACTATGGGCGGACTTGAGCCAGCCAAAGTCGGCTTGCCCACGATCTTTGGCGTGGCGGACGGTTAGGCTCATGTCACCTTGTTGCGTCGTGTTTTGATCAATATTCATATTGCTTATCTTTCATCGGCTGTTGGTTATGTTTCGCACTTGCGTCGGACATAGGCGTGGCGCTGGATTATTCGGGCAAAGGTATGAATTCGCCATTGTCTGATGGGGGGAGTTGGAAACGACCATGTTCCCAATCACCTGCCGCCCATGCTTCTTTGGCGGCTTCTATTTTGTCTTTCGAGGACGCTACAAAATTCCACCAGATGTGACGTGGACCGTTCAGCGTCTCGCCGCCAAGCAACATCAGCCGTGCACCAGCTGCACCCGCTTTGACGGTGATGGCATCACCGGGACGGAACACCATCATTTGACCGGATTGAAACGTGTCGCCAGCGACTTCAATCGAACCATCAGTGACGTAGATGCCACGATCCTCATGGTTGTCGGGCATTGGCAGCAAGGCACCGGCTTCCAGGACGGCATCCGCGTAAAACATCTCCGAGAATGTCTTTGTCGGTGCACGTTCACCCCAGGCATTACCAAGAATGAGACGCACTTGTTTGCCTTCACCTTCAATGAACGGAAGCGCCTCTTCCTTGTGGTGCTCGAAATCTGCATCCATGTCTTCGGCTTCTTCCGGCAGGGCCACCCATGTCTGAATACCAAACAGGCTGCTAGGGCCTTTGCGGGTTTGCGCACTTGTGCGTTCTGAATGGGTGACGCCATTCCCGGCGATCATCCAATTCACCTCGCCAGGGTAAATCATTTGGTTGGTGCCAAGGGAATCTTGGTGTTGAAACTCTCCCTTGTAGAGATAGGTCACTGTTGCCAACCCGATATGGGGATGTGGCCGCACGTCGATGCCTTGCTCTGTGATGAATTCAGCGGGACCCATCTGGTCAAAGAATACAAATGGGCCGACCATCTGGCGTCTTGCTGATGGGAGTGCGCGTCGGACTTCGAAATTTCCAATGTCTCGCGCTCTTGGCACGATCAGTGTTTCGATCGCATCAACGTCATCCGCACCGGGACAAGTTGGTTCAATTGAAGGGTTCCAGCTCATGGCGTATTCCTTTCATTCTTTTTAGACAGCGCAGTCATTGCACGGGTTGTTAAGATTAATTGGTCGAGCGTGGCCTGCAGCATCTGAGATTGTTGCCCATTTTTCAGAGCGCCAGCGTCATCAAAGGCGCTAAACCCATTCGAAATGGCGACCTGATTTGGCACCACTGTCACGCCGATATTTCCCAACATCATGCGAAGCGGAACAAGACCGCGCAAGCCACCCAAAGCGCCAGGAGCGACTGACCCAAGGGCTGCGACCTTGCCATTATAGGCCCAAAGTGAGGGTTCATTCTCGGTGTGTGGGCGAGAAATCCAGTCCAATGCGTTTTTCAGCAGCGGAGAAAACGAGCTGTTATATTCCGGAGAAGCAATGAATATTCCATCATGCTCAATGAAGAGTTGTTTGAGCGGTTTAGCGTTTTTCGGCAGGCCTGCATCACCTTCAAAATCACCATCATAGATCGGCATCTCGAAGTCTTTGAGATCTATTAGAGTGACCTCGATATCGGCTTTTTGAGCCATGCTCGCAGCCAACGCTGCGAGCTGTTTGTTTGTTGATGCATTCCGCGCGCTTCCGGCGAACATGAGAAGTTTGGGCACAATTTTGGCTTTCTGATTAGGGAAAGAGGTTCGTGTTAAGCCCGTAAAGATTGTGGGATAAAACGGTCGATCACGGGCAATTTACGCAACGCGAACGGACCATTGCCCTGAAGCGCTACAGCAGCTGCAAGAACCACCAGCAGCAATGGGAATTCCCAACCGCCACCTTCTGAGCTGAATACCCAACCGTTGCCTGCGTGTGCCCAAAGCGCACCCAGCAGTAGCGGTATCGAGAGAAGCGAGGCCAAGCGTGTGTAGAGGCCCAAAAGTATCGCTGTACCGCCTCCGATTTCAGCGAAGATCGTAAGATAGGCCGCTATTGGGGGAAGCCCGAGGCTGGCAAAATATCCCAC
>JAPKCP010000088.1 GCA_028822885.1 Yoonia sp.
GGAACAGAAAAATCGCCTCGTTTGTGTAAGCGGGCCATGCAAGGCGTAACATCGTGGGCCAGATTACCCGTTTAAAGCGGGGCCAGCCGGTCATGCCATACGCATCCGCTGCCTCTGTGTCGCCTTTGGGGATGGATTGCAGAGCGCCGTAGAAAATCTCGGCGGTGTAGGCAGAGGTGTTCAGGATCAAGACGACCAATGCCCCGAACGTCGCGGACGTCAGCGGGCTGAAGATTGGATAGACGCCCTTGAGCGAGAGAAACAGGAAGTAGGCAAAGAAGAACTGGATAAACAGCGGTGAGCCGCGAAACAAGAAGATGAACCATTCTGCCGGTTTGCGAACAAGCCGGTTGGGGCTCGCTTTGCCAAGTGCCACACAGGTTGCGATGCAAAACCCGATCAGCAAGGCCAGAACACCAAAGTAAATATTCCAGATCATACCCGAGCCAATCAGGGTGAACTGCTGGCACAGCGTGAAATCAGAGCGGGGCAGCAGGCGTTCGCCGTATCCAATCGAGCGGAAGGCGTAGGCAGCGATTGTTTCTGTGCAGGTCATGCGGCCACCTTGCGCTGGGATTCGCCAGCTGATGTGGCTTGGCCACGCGTTAGTTTTGCCATGATCCGGTCAAGCACCATTTCAGACACTTTGGTGAATAACAGATAGAACACCAACAGCGCCCCAAAGTACCACATGCGCCAATCGCCGTGCGGGTAGTCAGTGAAGTTTGGGGTCTTGGTGCCGCCAAGTTCACGCGCCCAATACACAATGTCTTCAACGCCAAGCAGGAACAAAAGCGGTGTTGCTTTGATAAGGACCATCCACAGGTTTGACAGGCCGGGCAGGGCGTAGACCCACATTTGCGGGACGATAATGCGCCAGAAAGTTTGGCGATTTGACATGCCATAGGCTTCGGCGGTTTCGACTTGTGGGCGGGGGACGGCGCGCATTGCGCCAAACAGGACGTTCGCAGCGAACGCGCCAAAGACGATTGCAAACGTGAGGACCGCGAGTGAAAACCCATAGACTTCGTGGACCCACTGGTCGGAATTGCCCAAGGGGAGTTTTGCCGCTTGGCAGACGACAAAGTCACTGCCTTGCCGGATTGGATCCGTCCAATCGGGGCATTTGATCTTGTGGCGGACATATTCGAACGCCTGATCTAGCGCGATCACGAAGAACAAGAAGAAAACGATATCGGGGATGCCGCGTACGACGGCCATATACGTTTTGCCGATCCAGCGCAGAGGGGCGACATTGCTGCGGGCGGCTGTTGCGCCACCAAAGCCGAAGGCGAGGGAAATTGGGGCCGTAATGGCGAGAAGTAATAGCACCGTACCAAACGCCCAATACATGTTCATGTGCTTGCCTGTGGTCAGGTAGCAGGACAACCATGTGAGGCCCTCAAGCGAGGCAGGATCGGTACAATAATCTAAAATGGGTCTATCCGGGATGTCTGGTGAAATGTGGTATTTTGACTAAGGAATATCGAAGAGGTGCGCTCCGACCGCTAGGGCCGGAGCGCAGTTTTTTGAGGGTGGTTTACTCGAACACTTCGCCGATTTCCCACTTGACGATCAGCGCATTCAAAGAGCCGTCAGCCTTCATGGATTGAACGGCTGCGGTAAGCTTGTCGCGCAGCTCTGTGTCGCTTTCGCGTACACCAGCGGCAACGCCAGCACCCAGAAGCACATCAGCACCGTCAACGATCATCAGCTCTGCGTCCGCCTCAGCCACTGGGGCAAGGAAGGATGCATCGGCCAAAACTGCGTCTGCTTCGCCGTTTTTCACAGCTGCGACAGTTTCTTCTGGTGTTGCGAATTCAAGCAATGTTGCACCAGTTGATGCAACGTGGCTTGCTTGAATTGTGCCCGACTGTGCTGCGATCACGCCACCCGCCAGATCAACATCCATGGACATTGCAAGATAAGATGATGGGTCAGGCTGCGAGTAGTTCTCAGCAAAGTCGATGACTTCTTCGCGTTCTGCTGTGATGGACATGCCTGCGATGATCACGTCGTAGTTGCCGGACACGAGGTTCGGGATAATGCTGTCCCACTCGTTTGTGACCCATTCGCAGGTCAGTTCAGCGCGTGCGCACAGCTCGTCGCCGACTTCGCGCTCAAACCCATCAACTTCGCCAGCGTCGTTGATAAAGTTCCACGGAGGGTAGGCGCCTTCGGTGCCAAGACGCACAACGGCGTGGCCGTCTGCCATTGCCATTGTCGACACAAGTGACGCAATCGCCGCTGTAAGGATTAGTTTTTTCATCAGAATTCTCCCGATTTGATGTTTAGTGTTGGGTTGCGGATAGAAAGCCCTGCAACCGTTCTGTTTGTGGGTTTTTAAAGAGGATTTTGGGGTCGCCTTGTTCTTCGATGCGGCCTTGATGCAGGAAAACGACATGGTCGCTCACATCTGCTGCCATGCGCATGTCGTGGGTCACGATCAGCATGGTGCGGCCTTCTGCGGCGAGGTCTTTGATGACTTGGATCACCTCTTGCTCAAGCTCTGGATCAAGTGCTGACGTTGGTTCGTCAAACAAAAGTGCCTTGGGTTCCATGCACAGTGCGCGGGCAATCGCTGCGCGTTGTTGCTGGCCGCCGGAAAGTTGGGCTGGGTAGACGTCGCATTTGTCCCCGATCCCAACTTTGTCGAGGTATTTGCGTGCGGCGGCTTCAACCTCTGCTTTGTCCCGCTTCAGGACTGTCACGGGGGCTTCCATGACGTTTTGTAGGATCGTCATATGCGCCCACAGGTTGAACTGCTGGAACACCATCGACAGATTTGTGCGAATGCGGACGATTTGATTTTTGTCGGCGGGACGGCGGTTGTGGCCGGTCCCTTTCCAGATGACTGGTTCCCCGTTGAACAAGACATCGCCGCTTTGGCTGTCTTCCAGCAGGTTTGCGCAGCGCAACAATGTTGACTTGCCCGATCCAGATGACCCAATCAGCGAGACGACGTGACCCGCAGGGGCTGCGATATCTACGCCCTTGATAACGTCCAAAGCCCCGTAGGACTTGTGCAAATTTTGGATCTCAATAACGTTTTCAGTGGTCACTGGTGCGTGGCTTTCGTTGCTATGCCATGCACTAGGCCGGATTTTTTAGGATTCGGCAATGCATGACGTGCAAACGGAAACTGGCGCTTAGCGGGCGGCTTCAACGGCCATGCGGGCCGCGTTGCTGTCTTGATCTGTGACTCCCAACATTGGGGCTACCATCCGCATCATGCTGTTTTCAATGTCGTCACGTTCACCGTCAGCCAAAACGATTTCCCACATTGCGAGGATCACTGCGCGGCGATCATCGTAGGGCACAGCCGCTTTGATTGCGCGGGTGAAGCGGACCGTGTCTGGCGCCTCTGTCTCAAGCGTTTCGCAGTCAGCGCGAAGCGTTGCTGTGTCGGCGTCGGACAGTCCGTAGCGTTTGGACAGGATGCGGTCGATGCGCTGGGCTTCGACATCTTGGTAATCCCCATCAGCACGGGCGAGCCGCACAAGAAGCGCGCCAAGAGCGAGGCGCGCATCGGTGTCAGGAAGCTGGGCGGGGTCGGGCGCGGTGAGGCGCTTGAGGAAATCTGCAAACATGAAATTCCATATAGGGCGGAGGGTGCTCAAAGAAAAGGGCAGCCGTTTCGCATGCGAAACGTATTATGTGCAGCGTTCGGTGATATTTCATTAACATTAACAGAATGTTAACTGCCAATTTTGGCTACTTGAGGCCTTTGAATTTGTTTGAAAGCCAGTGACATTCTTGGGACAAACCGTAAGGTGGATTGATGATGAACATGCCTGACCCGACCATGCCGTGGCCAACCCGTGCTGGGGGGAACGTGACTTCGTGGCACATAGCATCCGCGTGGTCGGCCTTGAGAACCTTGTTCATCGGAATATGCCGTCCGTCCTCAAGGATTGGATACCAAAGCGCGATAACCCCAACAGACCATTTGCGGTGAATCTGACGGATCATGTCTGGGATCGTTTCGTAATCTGTTTTGATCTCAAAAGATGGATCAATCAGCAGCATTCCCCTGCGTGGGTCAGGTGGGCATTGTGACTGCGCCATTTCCCAGCCGTCGCGATGTTGGCAGATCGCAGAATGAGGTTTCATGTTAACCTGCAGATGCCCAAATTCTTGCGGGTGCAATTCTGTAAGGAACAGCGGGTCGGTGGGGCGCAAGACGTGGGCCGCGACAAGCGGTGAGCCGGGATAGGCGTTGGGGCCATGGTCGGCTGCGACTTTGTCCAAAGCACGCGCGTAGGGGTGATCGGCGGCGAACCATTTGCGCGCGATTGCGATGCCTTGCGCTGCTTCACCGGTTTTGAGGGCCATGTCGTCCGTCACATCATACAGCCCGCGACCTGCATGGGTTTCCATGTAGGTCAACGGCTTGTCCTTGCGGATCATATAGTCCAGCATCCACGCAAGCATGCCATGTTTGTGAACGTCGGCCATGTTGCCAGCGTGGTAGCCGTGTTGATAAGACAGCATCAAAATCTCCCTCGTGTTGCGCTTGTCCTATGGGACGCAGCGGACCGCGCCAAGGTATATCGGGCCTGTTGGCCGAAAGGATCTGTTGATGAAGTCTGTTTTAATTGCTGGTTTGTGCGTTTTAGCGACGGGTGCAAGTGCCCAAGAGCGTGTGTTTAGCTTTGATCTTGGGGTTGGGGTGCAATCCAAGCCGGGGTATTTTGGTGCAGATGAGGCCGTGACTGGTGCTGGTGGGTCGTTCGAATTTGAGAGGCTGCTGTTTGGTGGACTGTCGCTGGGCGGGGGTGATCCCAACGGATTTGGTTTTAAGGGCGGCGTTCGGTTCATTGGGGAACGCAAGTCGGATGATTTTGCTGACCTCGCTGGCTTGGATGATGTTGATGCGGCGTTAGAGATCGGCGGTGGTCTGACCTACACGTCTGAACCAGATGGACAGAGCCAAAAATGGGGCAATTACGCGTTTACAGAAGTGCGGTACGGTGCTGTTGGTCACGAAAGCTTTGTTGCGCAGGCGGGTGCCGATCTGATCTACAAACCGTCAGAGCAGGTGGAATTCCGTGCTGGGCCGCGCTTGTTTGCGGGCGATGACGATTATGCGGCCACGTATTTCAGCGATGCGCGTGTTGGGTACGAAGCGGGTGGTGGGATTTTGTCGCGCGGTTTGGAAGCCAGTGCGTCCTACGATTTTGACGACACTTGGGGCATCGTAGCAACAGCAACCTACGAGCAGTTTTTGAACGATGCTGCTGCCAGTCCAATCGTGAAGGCTGGCAGCGCCGATCAGGTGTCGATGAGCTTGATCGTGACGCGGGCGTTTTCGTTTAGCTTCTGATGGATATGCCCGGCGTTTAGCGCCGGGCGTTTGATCAGACGAGGCGGCTGTTTTCGACGGCCGCCTTCACAAAACCTTCAAACAGCGGATGCGGCGCAAAAGGCTTTGATTTCAGCTCTGGATGGAATTGCACACCGATAAACCACGGATGATTTGTCCATTCCACGATCTCGGGCAATTTGCCATCGGGTGACATGCCTGAAAATGCGAGGCCGCATGCCTCCAACTTTTCACGGTACTTGATGTCGACCTCATAGCGGTGGCGATGGCGTTCTTCGATGTTCGTGCTGCCGTAAACTTCGGCTACTTTGGAGCCTTCGGTCAGTGTTGCGTTATACGCCCCCAGACGCATGGTTCCGCCTTTGTCGTCGTCGGTTTTGCGGGTCACAGAATGATTGCCCTTTACCCACTCTTTAAGGTGGTAAACAACTGGCTCAAAACGCTTTTTACCAGACTCGTGGTCGAATTCTTCAGAGCCGGCTTTGTCGAGGCCAGCCACATTTCGCGCGGCCTCAATCACAGCCATTTGCATGCCAAGACAGATGCCAAGGTAAGGCACTTTTTGTTCGCGGGCAAATTGCGCTGCTTTGATTTTGCCTTCGGTGCCGCGTTCGCCAAACCCGCCGGGCACAAGGATCGCATGATAGCCCTCAAGATAGGGGGCTGCATCGCCTTTATCAAAAATCTCAGCGTCGACCCATTCGATTTTGACCTTCACACGGTTAGCCATGCCGCCATGGGTCAACGCCTCTGCGATTGATTTGTAGGCGTCACCAAGCTGGGTGTATTTGCCGACGATGGCGATTTTTACGTTGCCTTCGGGGTTATGGATACGGTCATAAACGTCGTGCCACATGTCCAGCTTTGGGGCTGGGGCAGGCGAGATGTCAAAGGCGTCAAGGACGGCTTGGTCAAGGCCCTGTGCATGGTAGGCCAGCGGCGCTTCGTAGATGGATTTGAGATCGTAGGCCGGGACAACGCAGTTTCTGCGGACGTTGCAGAATAGCGCGATCTTTTCGAGTTCGCGTTCAGGAATTGGATGTTCTGAACGGCAAACAAGCACGTCGGGCGCGATCCCGATGGATTGTAATTCTTTGACAGAGTGTTGGGTTGGTTTCGTTTTCAGCTCACCCGAGGCCGCGAGGTAGGGCAACAAGGTTAGGTGTACGAAGATGCATTGGCCGCGTGGTTTGTCGTGGGCAAACTGGCGGATCGCTTCAAAGAACGGCAGCCCTTCGATGTCACCAACGGTGCCGCCAATTTCACACAGCATAAAGTCAACTTCGTCGTCGCCGATATGCAGAAAGTCTTTGATCTCATTTGTGACGTGGGGGACAACTTGGATGGTTTTACCAAGATAGTCGCCGCGCCGTTCTTTTTCCAAAACGGTGGAATAGATGCGGCCAGAGGACACGGAATCGGTGTTGCGGGCATGAACACCGGTGAAACGTTCGTAGTGACCTAGGTCGAGATCGGTTTCTGCGCCATCATCCGTTACAAACACTTCGCCATGTTCAAATGGGGACATCGTGCCGGGATCGACGTTCAGGTATGGGTCTAGTTTACGCAGGCGGACGGAAAAGCCACGTGCTTGTAGCAGCGCACCAAGTGCGGCAGACGCGAGGCCCTTGCCCAACGACGATACAACACCACCAGTAATAAAGATATAACGTGCCATGCCCGGCTGTCCCCCGTGAGTATTTTTCTTAGAAATACGAACGCAAAAATTCGCATTATCACGGGATTTATAGATATTCGGATTCGGCCCGCACCCGCAACCCGTTGATCGTCGGCTGACCCAAGTTTATCCCCGGATCAGGCCGTTACGTCACGCAAACAGTTGCTTAGTTGCCTGATGGCACCAATGGCGCATTGTCAGACGATGGTGGCAAAAGGCTTTCGCCAAGATCAGGTGTTGCGACGCCGCCTTCGACTGCGGTTGGTACGGCACCCAAACGGTCCACGACGGACGCGCCTGCTGACTTTTGAGCTGCAACAATGGTCAAAGCAATCGATGTAGCGATAAATGCAATCGCAAGGATCCAAGTGAATTTGCTCATCACTGTTCCGGGGGCGCGACCACCAGCGCTGCCGCCACCGCCACCACCGATCCCAAGACCGCCGCCTTCAGAGCGCTGCATCAGCACGGCCCCAATAAGCGAAAGCGCCAAAATAAGGTGAACAACGAGAATGACGTTTTCCATGGGGGTACAGTGCCTGCGATCAGAATTGGTTTGGGGGTATTTAGGGCTTTGGGTCGGCTCTCGCAAGGGCGGATTGAAATGCGGCGGCCTTTAGGTGTCGATATCGTCCACATCGGCCTGACCAGACAGTTTGCGCCGCACAATCGACCACGACAAACCAATCGCGAGAACAAGAGACAGAACAGCAAGGCTAAGCCATGTATTAAATGTCGGATCAGCCAAATCAATCCAGCCAAAATCGAACAGCACCCAGATCAGCGTGCCGGCCACAGCAAGAATCAGGACCATTCCAAACAGGCCAATAGAGCGCAAGGTTGCCCGCACGTAGATAATATAGCCCACGAGTAGGACCAATGTGGCAAGGATCGTTAGAGGAATTTGTGCGCTATAGTTAGCCATTGACCAGCTTACGAGGTTCCAGTCAGTTGGGTTATATGTCGCCGCAAGCAGTATAAAGGCAAAGGCCCAGCGCAGTAAAAATCCCATTTGTATTGTCCTCTTGCGTATTTCTTGGCCCACGTTGACCAGACCCGGGCTGTGCTGTCTAGAACTTTGCGGTTTCGCAGGCGAGCACGCGCAGCTATAGGGGGCGCGGTATTCCAAAAGGACAGACATCATGGCAAACGTAGTAGTCGTGGGCGCCCAGTGGGGCGACGAAGGCAAAGGCAAGATCGTAGACTGGCTGTCTGAGCGGGCCGATGTGGTTGCACGCTTTCAAGGCGGACATAATGCAGGCCACACATTGGTCGTCGGCGAGCAGGTTTATAAGCTGCACGCGCTGCCATCCGGCGTTGTGCGCGGTGGCAAGCTGTCAGTCATTGGGAACGGTGTTGTGCTGGACCCTTGGCATTTGGTCAAAGAGATTGAGACATTGCGCGCGCAAGGTGTGACGATCACGCCTGAAACGCTGATGGTTGCTGAGAACACGCCGCTGATCTTGCCGTTCCATGGTGAACTTGATCGGGCGCGCGAAGGTCAGAATTCGATTGCGAAAATCGGGACAACTGGGCGCGGTATTGGGCCTTGTTACGAAGATAAGGTTGGTCGCCGTGTGATCCGTGTGGCCGATTTGGCCGACGATGCGACGCTGGAACTGCGCGTTGATCGTGCTTTGTTGCACCATAATCCACTGCGCAGTGGTCTTGGCCTCACGCCAATCGACCGTGATGCGTTGCTGGTTGATTTGCGTGCGATTGCGCCGGCTGTGCTGGAATACGCAGCGCCGGTTTGGAAAGTGCTGGATGAAAAGCGCAAAGCCGGTAAACGGATTTTGTTTGAAGGCGCGCAAGGCGCGTTGCTGGATGTCGATTTTGGCACTTACCCATTTGTGACGTCATCCAACGTAATTGCAGGCCAAGCGGCGGCTGGTACAGGCATGGGACCGGGAGCAATTGATTTTGTTCTGGGGATTGTGAAAGCCTACACGACGCGGGTTGGTGAAGGCCCATTTCCGACGGAATTGGACGATGCGGACGGCCAAATGTTGGGCGAACGCGGCCACGAATTTGGCACGACAACAGGCCGGAAACGTCGCTGTGGTTGGTTTGACGCGGCTTTGGTGCGCCAGACTTGTATCACGTCTGGTGTGACTGGGATCGCGTTCACGAAGCTGGATGTTTTGGACGGATTTGAAACCCTCAGGATCTGCATCGGCTATGATTTGGACGGCACGACGCTGGATTATTTGCCAACGGCTGCGGATCAACAGGCCCGGTGTGTGCCGATTTATGAAGAGATGCCGGGGTGGTCTGAAACGACTGAAGGTGCGCGCAGCTGGGGTGAGTTGCCCGCCGCTGCGATTAAATATGTGCGGCGTGTGGAAGAGTTGATTGGTTGCCCGGTCGCCCTATTGTCTACGTCACCAGAGCGGGAAGACACGATTCTCGTGACGGACCCGTTTGCCGATTGAAGGTGTAGAACATGGCGTTAAGCTACAAAGCCCGCAAGCGCTGGGCGCTTTTTGTACTTATTTTGGGGCTGCCAATTTATATTGTGATGGCAGTGACCATTATGAATTGGTTTTATCCCGACCCTTTAAATAGGCCCTCTGTTTGGATTGAGGTTGGGGTGTACGTCGGTCTTGGTGTTTTCTGGGCGTTCCCTTTGAAAGCAATTTTCAAGGGAATTGGCCAAGCTGATCCAGATGGTCCTGAAGGTTGATCTAAACCCGTTTTTTCTAAAGGCTTTTGAGTTAGTTCAAACGCAAAAAAGGGCCGCTGTTTCCAGTGGCCCTTTTGTTTGTTTAAAGCGTCTTATGCAGATCGCGCATCGGGACGGAACCGAGTTTGTTCTGAAATCTGGAAGCGGCCATTGCGGACCTTGCTGATCCGACCTTGGCGCAGCAATGTTCCGAAAGACCGCAGGCCGTCTTCACGGCTGAATCCCTCTTCGGTTGTTAGCTGCACCTTTTTCATAATCTGTGGGCGCGAGAAATCCTCAACACCTTCGACAAATGACGTGTAGGCTGCTGCGGCTTCCAACAAGTCTGGCAATTCAGTAGCACCCATTTGCGCTGCGAATTGTGCGAAACCGTTGCCTTCAGCTGTGTCTATTGGCTGCGTAGCAACCCGACGTGGTTGGACTTCTGCCGCTGCAGGCTCGTCCTCGTCAACCCGTTGTGATGCGACCAGTTTTAATGGTGCTGAGCGTGGGCGTTCTGAACGTAGTTGGTTTTCAACAGGAGATTCTGGACGGTGTGGGCGGACGGCTTGTTCTAGATCATCGCGGAATGGTTCTTGTGCTTGCGCGTTATCGGCTGATGTATCCCCAAGCTGGCGCGCAGCTTCGGTTGCTGCAACAGCGGCCTTGAGCTGTGCAATTGCGTTGCGGCGGCGGCTGCCGGTCGGTTCATTCAGGGCCTCATCAGTTTGTGTCATAATACGCGACACTGCAGCGTCGTCCGCTGCTGGCAGAATTTCACGACCTGAACGCACCGGTGATTCAACAACATCTGGCGTAGCTGCCGGTGCTTCTGCGATCTCTTCGACCACAATTTCTGCAGTTTCAGGTTCTACATCTTCGATTGTAACAACGTCTTCTGCCACGGCTGCAAGCTCGCGGAGCAGGTCATCTTCATCTTCATCAGAAAGATTGCCAGCCGGAATTGCGGCAGCGACGGCTGCACGAATTTCATCCAGCTTGGGCGTTTGTTGCGCGGGTTCTTCATGAACAACTGGGGCAGGGGCTTCAAATGCAGCTGCTTCAGCGTCTTCAATTCCCACTTCTGCAACGTCCTCGTTAGAGGTTTCAGCGACCTCTAATTCTGGTGTTTCAAAAATGGGGTCTTCGACGACTGGTACGTCTACTGTCAGCGCAGCTGCGACCCGTTGTGCGACCTGTGTCGTATCGTCAGGTGTTTCGTCCTCGGCAATTGGTGCTGTTATTACTTGGGCAGGCTTGTCTTTGCGTAGACGCACAATCCGTGCCCGAGCAGGTGGTAGTTTTTGGCCTTCGATTGGTGCTGTCTCAGCAGCAACTGGGACGTCGAGATCAGCCACATCAGATGGAGCATCTGCTGCTGTTGTTTCAACATCAGCTTGGATTGTGACCGCTACAGCTTCGGCGGCAACAGCTTTGA
>JAPKCP010000089.1 GCA_028822885.1 Yoonia sp.
CACTGCAAGCGATGAATACGCCGAAGCCCTCCTCAAATCCCAGTTCGCTGACCTGCGGTAAGTTGATTAATCAGATGCCTTGAGCATGAACATGGCGCGGCTGACAGACATGCTGGGGGAAGACCCGAACCGGCCTGAGTTTGATACGGTCGATGACCTTGGCGCGGTGGAGTTGGAGCAGGAAGTCATTCTAGCCGATCTGTTAGGGAAGATCAGGCGAAAGCGGATTGGGGTTGCGTGAGGCAAGCGGTACGTGGCGAGGACACACCCCACGAGTTGCTCGAAAAATTACAGCGTGTGAATTGCTGGATAACGATTGACAAAATTATCAAGGACCCATCCTTCTAAACTCCTATAGAAAAATTCATATCAATTAATCTAATAGGTAAGTGTGATGACGGATCAAAGCGGCAAAGTGACTAGCCTCAGTCAGTATATAGCGGAAATAATATCAAATTCCGCTAGCAAGAATTTAATGTGTTATCGTGGCCAATCAGACGCAAAATGGAAACCTGTTCCAGGAGTCTATCGTGATAATCACCACCGGCACGCAGAAGAACGATCAATTCGGGAGCTAATCTCAGACGCTCCTGAAAGCTTCCGTCATGATAGATCGATGTTTGAAAAGTTGGTCAAGGCGCAACATTACAAGCTACCGACACGACTCCTTGACGTTTCACTAAATCCTCTCGTTGCTTTGTATTTCGCCTGTGTCGGAAATCCAGAAGACGACGGGAGAATCTATACTTTTGAAATACTAGATGAGAGAAGAACTTTGCAGTTCGACAGCGATAGGATGAGCTTAATATCAAACCTAGCGCGACTAAGCGACGTTGAGAGAGATAAGATCAATTCATATCTATCAAAACCCAGCATTGAAAAACACGGTGCAATAACTAGTGCAAAATTCAAAAATTGGTTTAATCGCTGCCCAGAAGTTAAGCGTCTTGTTCAATTTGTGCGCGTGGAAAAACCGTATTTCCTGAACGAAGTTATTCCACGGAACTTAAAGCAATATTACTTCGTGTGGCCCAAGAGAAGCCACCCCAGACTTGTCGCTCAATCTGGAGCATTCCTAGCCGCAGGTTTGTTGAAGTTTTCAGGGCTTCAAAGATCAAGATCAATTGATGTTAAGGAATACACTATCCCGTCAAATCACAAGGAAACATTACTAAGTGAGCTAGACGTTATGCACATTAATGCTCGTGCTTTGTTCCCCGAGATAGAAAATGTTGCAGCTTATATTCAAAGCAAATATACTATTAAAAACGTGTGATTTCAACATATAGGCGCTTAACGGGTGCTGGGTTTGGATGTCCATTTACCCATCCATCTTCAAAGCCGAAATAAACGCCTCTTGCGGAATGTTGACGCTCCCGAATTGCCGCATCTTCTTTTTACCCGCCTTCTGCTTGTCCAGCAGTTTGCGTTTGCGCGTCGCGTCGCCGCCATAGCATTTGGCCGTCACGTCTTTGCGCAGCGCAGAAAGCGTCTCGCGCGCGATGACTTTGCCGCCAATCGCCGCTTGGATCGGGATTTTGAACATGTGCCGGGGAATCAGCTCCTTGAGCTTTTCAACCATCGCCCGCCCGCGCGTCTCTGCCCGGTCCCGGTGGACCATCATCGACAGCGCATCGACGGGTTCATCGTTGACCAGCACCGACATTTTCACAAGGTTATCAGTCTGATAGGCCGTCAGCACATAATCGAACGACGCGTAACCTTTTGTTACTGATTTCAGGCGATCATAGAAGTCGAACACCACTTCATTGAGGGGCAGATCATAGACCACCATCGCACGCGACCCCGCATAGGTCAGGTCCAGCTGGGTTCCGCGCCGATCTTGGCAAAGCTTCAGCACATCGCCAAGGTATTCATCAGGCACAAGGATCGTCGCCTTAATCCGCGGCTCCTCAATGTGATCAACGGTCGTGACCTCTGGCATATCAGCCGGGTTATGCAGATCGACCTGCGTTCCGTCCTTCATGAAGACGTGGTAAACCACTGACGGCGCTGTCGTGATCAGTTCGATATCATATTCACGCTCAATCCGGTCACGGATAACTTCGAGGTGAAGCAGGCCAAGGAAGCCACACCGGAACCCGAAGCCAAGCGCTGCTGACGTTTCCATCTCAAACGAGAATGACGCGTCGTTCAGCGCAAGCTTGTCGATGGCATCGCGCATGTCCTCAAATTGGGAGGAATCCACAGGGAACAACCCACAGAACACAACAGGCTGCGCAGGCTTAAAGCCCGGCAGTGCGACGTCGGTTCCTTTGCGTTCCGACGTGATCGTGTCACCAACCCGTGTATCACGGACTTGCTTGATTGAGGCCGTGATAAACCCAATCTCACCGGGGCCAAGGACCTTCACATCTTGCATCTGCGGCCGGAACACACCGATCTTGTCGATCTGATGGATTGTGTTGTTGGACATAAACCGCACGCGGTCATTTCTCTTCATCTGGCCATCGATGATACGGACCAGAACAATAACGCCAAGGTAGCTATCGTACCAACTGTCGACCAGCATCGCCTTGAGCGGGTTGTCGATATTGCCGATTGGTGCCGGTAGCCTCTTAACAATTGCCTCAAGCGTTTCGCGGATGCCAACGCCAGTTTTAGCGGAAACCCGTATCGCCTCTGACGCGTCCAGCCCAATCACGTCCTCGATCTGGGTCGCAACCTTGTCACATTCGGACGCAGGCAGATCTATTTTATTCAGGACGGGGACGATTTCGTGATCCGCATCAAGGGCGTGGTAGACGTTCGCAAGCGTCTGCGCCTCAACCCCTTGGGTGCTGTCGACGACAAGCAACGATCCCTCAACGGCACGCATGGACCGCGACACCTCATAGGCGAAATCAACGTGGCCGGGGGTATCGATGAGGTTGAGAACATAGTTCTCACCATCGTCCGCCAAATAATCGATCCGCACGGTGTTGGCCTTGATCGTGATGCCCCGCTCGCGCTCGATATCCATCGTATCAAGCAGCTGGGCCTTCATATCACGGGTGGCCACGGTGTTCGTCTCTTGGATGAGGCGATCAGCGAGCGTGGATTTCCCGTGGTCAATGTGGGCAACAATGGAGAAATTACGGATGTTTTTCAGGTCGGGCATGGGTCGGATCGCCTATGTACAATGGGTGATTTTCCATGCCCTGTGAGGGGGGGATTTGCAAGGGCGTCTGTAGTCAACGGGGGCGTGTTTATCCCTCAGCCAATGTCGATCAGAAATTTTGCGTGGCACACACGCCCACAACGAGGGATTGTTTCACACGCATCACCTTTCAATCCATATGATACCTGCTATTTTCAACACATGAATGAAAAAAGCGTGTCCAGCAGCAGGTTGCCTGCCGTCATCGAATTTAATCGCCCTAAAAAATACAAGGCGATCAAGCGGCTAGGGAGTGGCGCCTGTGGCGAAACGGTCCATGTCTTTGATGAAGAAATCGAATGTGATTTTGTAGCGAAAAAGTTTGCACCCATCATAAGTCGGCAAGATGATCCGAGTTTATTCCAAGAATTGATGAGTCGCTTCAAGCGGGAGGCAAAGATACTCTTTCGCCTCAGTCACCCAGGAATCGTTCGTGTCTACAATTTCTTTGATTATCCAGAAATCGACACAGCGTTCATCTTAATGGAAATGATCGATGGCAAGAACATTATCGACTATTTGGCGCTCAATCCAACGCATCTTGATCGCCTACTAAAAGAGGCTGTCGAAGCATTTTCTCATCTAGAAGTGAAAGAGATTTTGCATCGCGATATTCGCCCAGATAATATTCTGGTTGATGCTAATGGAACACTCAAGGTTATCGATTTTGGCTTTGGCAAAGATTTGACCCAGCATGCCAATTCTGGTGGAAAGAGCATTTATCTAAACTGGTGGTGCCAAGTGCCTGAGGATTTTGATGATGGTATTTACGACGTTACGACAGAAGTATATTTTGTTGGGATGCTATTCAGGAAAATCATCAAAGACGGAAATTTAACAGACTCAAGGCATACGTCTCTCGTCAACAAAATGAGCCGCTTTGAAAGAGCCACTAGACCACAATCTTTCGCGGAAGTGTCCAGAGAAATATCCTCTGGCCCTAAACAGAATATCGAGTTTGGCGATCATGACCTCCAAGTATATCGCGATTTTTCGTCCCAGCTAGAATATGTTGTCGCTTCAATCGAAGAAGGCGCAGCTTACAATCTCGAGCCGGAAGCTATTCTTAGCGATTTGAATGCACTATACGAAACAACAATGCTTGAAACTGACATTCCCAATCCTAGTAACTTGGCTCGAATCTTTATTCTGGGCACATATCGATTCTACCCTAAGAATGAGTTTCCTACTTCATTGCTCAAGGACTTTATCGATCTATTCTCCACGGCATCAGGCCAAAAGCGAGCTATCATATTATCGAACATTTCTTCCAAACTAGATGCGATCAGACGAGTTTCGCCACCAGGGCTGGGCGATGAAATTCCTTTCTAAATTTCGCCCAAAACCGCCCCCGGATTCATCACACCAACCGGGTCCAGCGCCGCTTTAATGCTCCGCATCATAGCGAGTTTTACAGGGTCTCCGTATTTCTGAAGGTCACCAACTTTTAACCTGCCTATGCCATGCTCTGCGCTGACTGATCCACCAAAGGAATGGCACAGGTCGTGCACGCATGTTTTGACCGCTTCGCGCAGGTGTTCGTAATCTGCCCGCGATTTTCCGGGTACGGGGAAGACGTTGTAGTGCAGGTTGCCGTCGCCCAAGTGGCCGAAGCAATTGATCCGGAAATCTCCGATTTCGGCAAGCGCCGGTGCGCCTGCTGCAATGAAATCTGGGATCATGGAGAGTGGAACAGAGATGTCATGGGACGAAACGGAGCCGATGCGTCGGTTCCCCTCGGGGATGTTTTCGCGCACGTCCCAAAAGGCTTGGCGTTGCGCCGCTGATTGGGCGATGACGCCGTCAGTAACGAGGCCTTTTTCGACGGCCGCCTCAAACAGGTTCATGAGGGCCTCATCCGGCACCAGACCCTTCGGTAGGCCTACGTCAATCAGCACCATCCAGTCAGGTTGATCTGTGAAAGGTTGTTTAATATTTGGTCCTGTTTCAGCTAAGAAATCAAGACCTTGCCGATGAATAATCTCAAAGGCGGACAGCCCATCTCCGATGTGCTCCCCCGCCAAAGCCAGCAGATCAAGCGCCGCTGTGGGCGATGGCACCGCCATGAACGCCGCCCCAATGTTGGCCGGTTGCGGCACTAATTTGAGCGCAGCCGCCGTGATTACCCCCAGCGTACCTTCCGCCCCAATGATCAGGTCCCGCAGGTCGTAGCCAGTATTGTCTTTACGCAGTCGCGAGAGCCCGTGCCAGATTGTACCATCGGGGCGAACGACTTCAAGACCAAGGCAAAGCGCGCGCGCATTGCCATATCGTAGGACGTTCACGCCACCTGCATTGGTTGCAAGAAGACCCCCAATCCGGGCTGATCCTTCAGACGCGAGGGACAGGGGAAACAGGCGATTCACGTCAGTCGCTGCGTTTTGAACATCCGCGAGGATGCACCCTGCTTCTGCGATAAGGACGTTTTCGGTTGGGTAGTTCGCGCGAATTTTAGTCATGCGTTCGAGGGATAACACGATGGGCGCTGGCCCAGTTTGCATCAGTTGCCCGCCAACAAGGCCCGTTCCCCCACTGTACGGCACGATCCCGATAGCAGCCTCGTTACAGGCTTTGACGATATGCGCGACTTCATCCGTACTTGCCGGGGCCAACACGATCCCCTGCCCTTTCCAACGACCACGTGGTTCCGTCAGGTAACTGTCGGATGCTTCCTTTATCGTCCCTTTGGAGAGTGTGAGGGTGTCGATAAACGCCGTCGTCGCAGGATTGAGGTTGGACATATCAGGTGCGGGCTTTCTCAAATGCCGTCCAAGCGGCTTCAAATTTGTCAAAATCGAACCCGGGCTGTTTTGCAGGCCCAAGAACAAGCTGTTCAGTGTCCTGCATCTTTTGGATTGCATCGGCAAGGTGATCAACCACTTCTGGCGGGATCACAACCGCTCCGTGCCGGTCAGCATGGATCAAATCACCTTGATTTACAGTCATCCCAAAGATCGTGACGGGCGTGCCAAGCTCTGTTACATGCACAAAACCATGGCTCGGCCCGATAGAGCCTGCAATCACAGGATAACCGTCAGCCATGTCGCCAAGATCGCGCATCACACCGTTGGTCAGCGTCCCCGAAAGACCAAAACCCTTGTGGATGGTCGTATTTACTTCGCCCCAGAACGCCCCGATTGCATTGGGGAAATCTGTGTCTTCAACGACTGCAACACCGGGGCACGGCGCCTCTGCCATGGCCTTGTAGTAGGCCATGCGACGGGTACGGATAATGACAGGGTTTTCGCTTGGCGGGCTGACGGCTTGGATTTTCGCAGTCACGGCATACCCGACAACAGGTGGGTCGTCCGGCGCAGAACACAGCATCGTTCCGCGCGTGAAAGCGTTGAAGCCGCGTTTGCCTTGTGCCACTTCGATCGCATTACAAACTGTGGGCGTATCCACAGACCGGAGTAGGTCGAGTAGGTCGTTCTTCATGTGGCCTCCAACCAGCGGGCAAGCGCCGCCGTGGTTTGTTCTGGTTGTTCAAGGGTAGGCAAATGCCCCGCCTTTTCAATGATTTTCAAGGTCGATCGCGCGATCAGGTCGTGCATGCTTTCGTGCCGATGCACTGGGCACAACATATCGTCACGACCACACAGGATGAGAGTTGGGATAGCGCATGCTTGCAATGTCACCGTTTGATCTGGGCGGTTTTGCAACGCGCGCGATTGGGCCACAAAAACCTCTGGCCCAAGCTTCTTCGCCATCTCTAAGCATAGGTCCAGAATGCGAGCCCGGTGTGGCCCATCTGTTAAATAGTTCGGCTTCATCTCATCGCGCATCACAGCTTCAAGCTTGCCCATTTGCACTTTTTCAATCTGAGGCTCACGTCGGGCTTGAATTTCAACAGTCTCGGCGCGATGGTTGGTGTCGAGCAGCGCAATCCGGTCGACACGGTCCGGCGCAAGACGCAGAACTTCCATCGCGACGATGCCGCCCATGGACAGGCCTGCGAGCGCAAATAATGGTGGTGCATCCCGTAAAATAAGGGCGGCAGAAGCAGTCACAGTATCCTCACGCATCGGTGCAACATGGACAGCCCTCGAACTTGAGAATGCTGCAATTTGAGCTTCAAAAAGCCGCGCGTCACACATCATTCCGGGCAGTAGGACAAGCGGCGTCATGACACTAAAGCGGCCCCATCTGCCATCGCCTGAAGCTTGGCATAGGCAATATCAGGATCAACCGACCCAAATCCAGCAAAGGTTCCAAAACCACAATCAGAACCCGCGATCACGCGATCAGAGCCTACAATATCCATGAAACGTGCAAGTCTTTGGGCGACAAGCTCTGGGTGCTCAACAAAATTTGTTGTGGTATCAACCACGCCGGGGACCAAGATTTTGCTGTCTGGAATGTCTGATTTGCGGTCACGGAACGTTGCCCATTCATGACCATGTCGCGGATTAGACGTTTCGAACAAAACATAGTCAGCCTTGGCGGACATCAGGGTGTCAAACATCGTATCCATCGGAATATCGCAAACGTGGGGGCCCTCATAATTGCCCCAACAGATATGAATGCGCACCTTGTCAGCTGGGATGTTTTGAAGGGCATGATTTAACGCCTCAACATGCCCTGCTGCAATTTTAACGAACTCTGCGTCAGAGACATCATCGAAAAGCATATGTTTGGCGAGCGCGAGATCTGGGCAGTCAAGTTGTAGGTCTAGCCCGGATGCCACGATAGTTTCGTATTCGGCTTTCATCGCATCCGCGAGCGCCGCCAAATAGGCTTCACGCGATTTGTAGTAATCATTTTGTAAGAAAAGCGAGATAACACCGGGGGACGCGGCATTCATGAAACCGCGTTCAACGCCGTGGTTCGCCATCGCCAACTTGAGGTTTGAGATGTCTTTTTGTAGCTCCCCCTGCCCCTTCGAAACGACCTCACCCACGCACATCGGACGGGCGTATTGCGGGGTGCCGCCATCATCAGCAAGACGTTTGAGAAAGCCAGGAAAGCGTTTTAAATCACCGGGCGCGTTGCGCGGGCTGTCACCGCCAAAACCCGTGTAACGATCTTTGACATAAGTCGCATAACTAATCTTGGAGGTTTCGCCATCACTGACAATATCAACGCCTGACGCGACTTGCCGCGCAACTGTCGCATCAACAGCCTCAGTCATTGCAGCGTCAAATGCAGCCTGATGATAGTCTTCGCCGTTCTCACGCGCGAAAATGAAATCTACAACCTTCTGGGTACGCGGCAAACTACCAACATGTGTCGTGAGAATTTTGGTCATGATCTATCCTAAGTATTTGTCTTTACAGCTTTGGCTAAAAATATCACCCCTACGCGGGAGTTCAACCAAGCCACGTCGAACCAGCGGGATCATCATTCGAAAAAACGCGGTAAAGAGAAGCTTCACCAGTCATCGAAGGATAAAGCGCATGCGGCGTGTTAGGTGGAATTGCCACGGTATCACCCGGATTAATCGAAGTCGTGCCACCAACATAATCAAGCCGCCAATGTCCACGCATCGGCATTAATATTGTATGGTGATCGTGTGTTTGCATGTCCACGGTGACCGAACCACGCGAGAGAAGCTCAACATCAAAGCCGGGCTTATCAGGCAAGATACCATCAACCCCAATGACCTTCGCAGGCTGTTTGTCGGAAAGCGCCATCAGGTCCCAATATCGCGCGACGTGGCGCGGAACGACCTCAAGCGTTGAGGGCTCGGGAATCTTTGCCAACTCTTCAGCAGTAAGCACCGGCATTGGGCCAACCCCATCAGGCAAAACATCACCTTTTTTCGTGTCATACAGGCGGCTATTCTGACCAAGAACTAACCCATGATTTGCAGCGTCTTCAATGACTTGTGGCGCCCATGTGACCCCACCGCCCGCATCATCACCGCCAAGAACCGCCATAATCATTCCGTAGTCCGTACCAATATTTTCAAACCCGCGAAAAATGCCTGTGGGAATGTTGATGATATCACCTTCTTCAAGAATAACCTCACCCGCAGTACCCCAACGTCCCCAGAAAAACCGCCAACGGCCTTTGAGCACAAAGAAAACTTCTGCCGTCGTATGGCTGTGCAGCGAATTGCGACACTTTGGCGGTTGTCCAGCCGCACCTATATTGAAACCCGGTGTATCAGAGATGTGAACGTGTTGATCCGCAGATTCAGACACCCCACCCCCGATGATCGTAAAGTTTTCTTTTTGATTTGACCCCGGCGTATGGGCATCAATAAAGGCAGTTTTACAAGGACGTAGATCACCGTAACGTACGATGCGGGCGTCCATTTCTGCGGGTGTCATGTTCGTCTCCTTTTAGGCGCAGCCGCCCTATATTCCTCTGGCCAAAACAACTCAAACAACACGCACATCAGGCGCGATGCATCAAGATTTGCTTCCAGATTGCAATTTCATCGTACAAGGCAAATTCGCGGCGCAGACCTACGCCATCTTGGCCAAACGGCCCAAATTCTGCGTGACATATGCCCATAACATGCACAGGCGCGCCAGTGGGTGCGCCGAAACTTCCCCATCCGTCATGTATCCCGTCAAGCGACCATCGGATCGCAGCACGCGGTGACATCATGCCCCCATCCATTCCAATTTGGTGATGAATTTTGAACGTGGCATTGGGGAATGATGACCGCAGACCGACCCAGAATGCATCAGATCCTTCACGTCCTATTGACGTCACCGCACCGGCATATTCTCCAACAACTGCACGGTCGTAATCACGCAATATTGTTGTAAAATCCTTGTCCATGATCCGTGACAGGATGTCGGCGTAACGCTGCCCCCATGGGTTCTCGTTACCGGTGCCTTTGTAGTCCCCAGTGACATCCATCTTGGGTGTAAAGACGGGTTTCGCATTCCCTGGACCACCTTCTTTTTCAATCAGACCTGCCGTAAATGTTCTTGGGTCCATGCCCAGTTGACGAACAAGACCACCATAGTCACGGACAAGCCATTCATCATAAATTATGTCTGCTTTTGCCGCACAATCGGCAATCACGCGCACAACCCAAGACTTTCCGGTCGCAGGTCCAAATTGGCCGTCACGGGTGTGGGTCGCTTTGGTAAGAAGACGATGCGACGAGAGGTACCCGACATCATCATCACCCGACCAAATCACATCTTCGCCAAGCAATTCACGATCAGGAAATTCGTTGATCGTCGCCATTGTGGCCGCAATTGTCGTCTGATTACCAATAGCGACACCCATTGGCGTCCGCACAGGAATATCTGGCGCATAGTAATGATTAAGCGTCTCAATCCCGCGATCTTCCCAAATTTCCTTGGTAATTCCGATAATATAATCCGGGAAGTCTTTCCACTTGGGGTTAAAGTCTTTCATTCGTCTATCCTTTGGCTTGGCGGGTTGATCCGCGCACAATCAGGGGGCCATCGAACGCAATCCGGCTTGGCACAATTTCACCTTCGCCAAGTTGCGCAATGATCATTTCAACGGTGGCATTTATCATCCGCACAAGCGGTTGGCGCACCGTCGTCAGGTCGTAAGCAGGCCAAGATGCAAGCGGCACATCGTCATATCCAATCACCGCGACATCGTTAGGAACTGAGAGAACCAACTCGTGGCGTAAGGTATCAAGAACTGCAAAGGCCATGTGATCATTACCCACAAAAATCGCGTCAGGTGGTGTATCACTGTTCATCAAATCGCGCGTGGCTTGGGCTGCCGTATCGCGGTTATACATGCCGTCGATAATGGCTGTCGGGATGAGGTTATGCGCAGCTAACCCCTCAACCAACCCACGCTCACGGTCCCGCCCTGTCGACGACCCCTTCCAGCCAGAAATATGCGCAATGCGCCTATGCCCAGTTTTAACAAGAAAATTCGCCACCTTGCGCCCACCAGCTAAGTTATCAGACGTAACGGACCCAATGTCCGCACCGTCTTGATCGCGATTAAACATCACGACTGGAATGCCTGCCGCCTTGCACCGATCCGTCAGAT
>JAPKCP010000383.1 GCA_028822885.1 Yoonia sp.
AAAATCTTGCCTTTGGTGGAAGGCCAAGTACCAGCATCGCAATTTTCCAAATTCTGCAACTGCGTCCACAAACTCTGTTTGCCCAGAACCGCTGCAGAACCCGATAGCCTATGTGCCTCTTCCTTAATGACCGGAGTCAGCGCAGCTTCCATTTCGAGTTGACTAAAGAAACTCAGCAACTCTGAGCGTAAATCTTTCAGAGCGCCTCGATATTTTTCTTCTCCAAACCGCGCCTGAAAATCCGTCACGTTGTTTTGCTTGTTTGCGGCATTCTGGACAGGTGTTTTATCACCTAACACTGCGGTAATTTTTGCATTGAGTAGACTAGGATCAATCGGCTTGACCAACAATGCTCCGAACGGTGCCTGAAGGATCCTATCATGATCCTGAGCCGACGCATGAGCGGTCACAGCAATAGTGGGGATGTTGTTCCAGGCCACATCCAGCGCGCGAATACGGTTCAAAGTTTCGATGCCATCAATGCCCGGCATGCTGATGTCCATTAGGGCAATATCAAAAGCGTTTTCAGACACGATGCTGATCGCTTCGAACCCATCAGAGGCCTGGTCGACTTCAAAGCCGAAATCAAGCAACATGTCAGTCATGATCATCCGGTTGATTTCATTGTCATCCACAACAAGCGCTTTGAGGCCTGCAGAGATGACCATTGGCGTTGTATCGTTAGGCTCAGGCGGCGCGTGAGACATCGGCCCTGCCATTTCGAGAGGAATGCGTATGGTAAAGAGGCTTCCCTCATCGAGAATACTGTCGGCCTCAATCTCGCCATCCATCGCTTCAATAAGCCTTTTTGTGATCGCTAGGCCAAGCCCGGTGCCCGCATTCTTTCGGTTAAAAGAAGTATCGATCGTGACAAATTCCTCGAAAATCCGCTCCAGATTTTCGGGGGCGATGCCGACACCATTGTCCGACACTCGCATTTCAACAATATCGTCAGAGGACAATCTTTCGACTTCGATGGAAACCGTGCCATCACTGGTAAACTTGATCGCGTTACCAACCAGATTGATCAGACATTGCTGCAAGGGTGTCTCGTAACCGAATACCACTCCTAATTCGCTCGATAAAAACTCGACCTTTATCTTGTTGCCAAGCGCCTCTGCATTTGCCCTCAGACCATCGGCTACCTTTTGGACCATATCAGGAAGGTCAAAATATGTTTGTTCGTGTTGCGGGGCATCCGCCGTGAGGCTGGACAGATCAAGCACGTGATTGACATGTGACAAAAGCAATTCGCCTGAGACAGAAATCGAACTGAAATGCCGCTTCTGCCGCTCACTGAAGTTACCTTGATCAATCAGCGAAAGTGAGCCCATAATGCCATTCAGGGGTGTGCGCATTTCATGGCTCATCACCGTAAGAAGGTCTGACTTCGCTTTTTCACTTTCCTGCGCTTTGTCACGGGCGTTGCGCAGCTCTTGTTCAGATTGAAGTTCTTTGGTGATGTCGCGCATGAACGACACGAAGACGCGTTCCCCACCGGCTTCTGCTAACGATATCGACAGCTCCACTGGGAAAATTTCGCCTGATTTGCGCATGCCTTCCAACCGGGCACGCCCGGTCCCAATGATCTTATCTTCGCAAGTGTCCAGTAACCGCCGCATGCCCTCTCGGCGTAAGCCGCGCATATGTTTGGGCACGATCATTTCAGCCATGTCGCCGCCAAGGGCGTCTTCGCGTGAGTAGCCAAAGACAGCTTCAGCCGCGCCGTTGAATTCGATGATCTTGCCGGACGTGTCCACGACCACCACCGCATCCAACGAGGAGGCAACAACCGCTTCGAACCGCGAACGAACGACTTGGTTGTCGTGCGAGACACGCTTGCCTCGCTGATAGAGCATGATCAGCACCGCGACACTCACAATGAGAACCAGAATCAGTGCGAGAATACAAGCTGCAAGCTTGATCAAAATACCCGAGAGATTTTCGCGCCGCGCTGCATCCTCCCGGGCAAAGATTTGTAAGCCCGCCAAGGCAACGGCACGCAATTCTGGGCGAAGCTCACCAACCCGCGATCGAATGTCAGGAAGGGCCTTGCGCAATGCAGCATCGGGACCATCCACAATTGGAGTCATGATATCAAGAAAAGTGGTAGCGGACGTCATCCCCGCACGAACCGTCGGATCGCCCCCTTGCGAGGATCGGTACAGCGTGCTCTGCGTCAGGATGGACACCCTGCTATAGAAGATATCAAATCGTTGTCGAAATTCAGACAGATTGCTGTCAGACAATTGCGACGCATCATAGGCCGCGTTCCGCAGACGCAGGACTTCGACTTCGAGTTGGGACATATTCCAACTAACATCATCGTTCTTGGCGGTAGACAGCGCATCTAGGTCGGACAACACTGTTCGGCCCAGATACGCAATTGTCACCAAGCTCGCGATCAGGACGCTCGCGGACACCATGATTGGCCATCTGCCAATGAATTGAGGTGGCATTTTGTTGTCGATCTCAACCCCACTCTAGTTCTCAGCTACGATCTCGATACGATCAAGCTGCCATATACTGCGCGCATAATACTCTTCAGATTTGTAGG
>JAPKCP010000384.1 GCA_028822885.1 Yoonia sp.
ATCTGGAAGTAATCGTAGTCGCCCGGATTATCAAATGCACACATGTACTGAAAATGCAGCCGGAAGAACCGCCAGCGAAGGGCTTTCCAAGTCTCTGGCTTCAGCGTTTGTGTGAAAGCGGCCGAGATCACCAGAGGCCATCGCTTTGCAACAGGTGCGACACCAGAAACAGCCACAGGGTCACACAGCGCAAAGGCGCAACCGTCACCCGGGGCCGTCACATCCACCCAAGTCACCGCGTCTTGTATGCTAAGATACGCTAAATCGGCACGTAACCGTTTAGCTTCGGGCAAGAAAGACACCATCGGGACCACCTGACCCAACGACAAGAATCCAAGTGATGCACCTTCCGCTGGAATACGACCTGCGCGGATAAGATCAGCCAAGATCGACACGCTCAAATGAGCACCTGATGAATGACCAACCACAAGTACCTCGTCAATATCACCTTCAAAAGCGGCGGCAATTTTATCAGCAAATTCGTCAATTCGTCCCTCAAGCGGTGCTGGATTTGCACCGTTCCAGCGCGCTGAATACGAATAATCGTGCATGAGGTAATAGGCAAAAAACTTGCCATCTTTGGCTTTGAACCACCGCATTAACCAGACGAAGGCGAAAAAACCAACGGCTACGGACACGACCGTCGCCGCAAGATGGTATGGGCCTTGGAGTTGGCCTTGACCAACAAAGGCGCTGTACCCAAACCGGATGATACCAGTCACCGCTGAGGCGATAGCAAACCAAACCGACAGTGCAAAGGCAAGCTGCAAGAGCAACATCCCAATCGGGTAAAGTGCTGCAATCACCGGCCCTTTGCGCATTTTCATCAGCCTGCGCAGCGTCCCTGTCCCAATGTAAGTCCATGCTGTACGGATCAGTTGCAGATAGGTGGCGGGAATTGAGTTCGACATGCTGTCACGCACGATATCGGACCAGACAAGCACATCAATGTCAGCAGTCACATCACAACCTTCAATCGTAGCCGTTGCTTGCCACCCGAAAGTCTCTGATTTTGGCTTAGGTGTGATACCTATATCGTAGCCACTGATAGCCGCTTGGGCTGCACCTTCTTTGCGGTACAGCTCGCGGTAACGGCGCGGATGAATAGGATCGTAGCCCGGAATATAGAAAACTCTGCGGCGTTTCACCTGTTTTGATACTGAGTCACTCGTCATGTTTAGCCTGATATGCTGCCCGGCGTTTTGAAGTAGCCTATGCTGTAACTTCGGCAAAAATAAGTCTCTTAGCCAAGCGTGGCTAATGCAGGGAAAAACTCCAGCATCCAATAGCTCATCGCCGCGAACTGACCTGTGATCATCATCAACCCAACAGTCCACAAAAGCAGACCAGACGTCCGTTCAATCTTTTCCATGTGTCGCTTCATCCAGTTCATGACGCCCTTGAGACGTGGAAAGAACGCAGCAACCAACAAGAACGGGATACCAAGGCCAATGGCGTAGGCAGCCAGTAACGTCGTGCCACGCGCCACATCCGCCTCAGAGGCTGCTAGGCCAAGGATCGTTCCAAGAATTGGTCCCAGACAAGGAGTCCAGCCGAACGCGAACGCAAGGCCAAGGATATATGCCCCCATCGCAGAGCCACCTTTGTCACCAACCTCCATGCGGGCTTCCTGGTCAAGGAACCCAATCCGAAAGATACCCACAAAATGAGCACCGAAAATCATCACGACAATGCCAGCAATCATCAAGAACCAGTTTTGGAACTGAAGGAACGTGCGGCCAAGTGCGGAAAAGGCAAATCCGAGCATTAGGAATACAGTCGAAAGTCCAAGCACAAAGAAAACTGCGCACAACAAAACACGACGGCGTGCGGTTTTGTCCCCGTTCATCTCGTCCATCGACACCCCGCCCATATAGGCCAAATAAGGTGGCACGATGGGTAAAACGCAGGGCGATAGGAATGACAGCAGTCCTGCCGACAACGCGATGAGCATTGCGGGGATAAGCGTGGCGTCAAGAATGAGGTTTGCTTCGAGCATTTTGTCTGAGTCTCCCTATGCCTTACTCACTACGCGGCAAATCTGGCCGCGTCACGGCACAGATCGTCACAAGTCTGTGGACTTTTTGAAACATCACACCTAATTCAACAATATGAACACACCAGATCACACATTGGACGCGTTGGGATTACTCTGCCCCCTACCCGTTCTTAAGGCGCGCAAACGCCTATCAGCGATGACTAAAGGTCAAGTTTTAAGGATGATTGCGGATGATCCAGCTGCCATTGTCGATGTGCCGCATTTCTGTAGCGAGGCAGGCCACGACCTTTTGGATCAATCCGATGAGAATGGCATTTTGTACTTTAACATCCGCCACGGGTAACAATTTGCCGCGGCAAATTGCGATGCTAAATTCGGGCATTACGAAGTAAAAAGGCCAGCGGATCAACCGCTGGCCTTTTGAGTTTATCGGCCCAAGGACCACCACCCTTTGCGTTTCGACTTGGGAGGGTCATCCGACGCGACGTCAGCCACAGGTTCTGAAACAGGTGCGGCAACTGGTTCAGGTGCGGCCACAACTTCTGGA
>JAPKCP010000090.1 GCA_028822885.1 Yoonia sp.
CATTGCCCGACATGAAAGCCGAAAAATCGGGGCGCTTGATTGCAATCGCATCAGCTGCAGGTCTGCGCGGTTACCCTTATGTTAGTGCATATTGTGCGGCGAAACACGGCGTTATCGGACTGACAAGGTCACTCGCACGCGAAGTTGCCCGCACAGGGATTACTGTAAATGCAATCTGTCCGGGATTTATAGAAACACCACTCTTGGAACGTTCAATTTCCAAGATAACCAGCACGACAGGCATGAGCGAAGATGATGCGATCAAGACGCTGAAGTCCGATAACCCGCAGGGGCGGTTCATTCAAACAGATGAGGTCGCCGGTACCGCAGTGTGGCTATGTTCAGAGGCTGCACGGTCAGTGAACGGGCATGCCTTGAGCATGACAGGCGGCGAGATATGATGTCTAAACTGCACCGCACACCGGAACCAATGTCTAAGACGCGCCTGCGTTTGTGGCTTAAATTGCTTAAAACCAGCAGCCGGATAGAAGCTGAACTTCGCCGCCGTTTGCGCGACGAATACGGGACAACATTGCCGCGATTTGATGTTCTAGCCGCGCTGTCGCGGTTCCCTGACGGATTAAAGATGAGTGCGTTGTCAGACCTTTTACGGGTATCCAATGGCAACGTCACAGGGATTGTGGATCGCCTGACACAAGACGGTCACACGCTACGCGTCGCAGTTCCCGGTGATAGGCGGGCGCAGTTGGCACGGCTAACCCCTGCGGGACAATCAGAATTCGCCAAATTAGCGGCGGCCCACGAAACATGGTTGGACGCATTACTGACCGACTTAGACGCAGATGACGTCGCAATACTTTATGATCTGCTCCAGAAAACAGAAGGGACACACAATGCGCAGTGATGTCACACATTTTTATTGTCGGATCGAAGATGGTGTCGCCTATTTGAATCTCAACGGGCCTGACCGGAAGAATCCGCTGACATTCGATAGTTATGCAGAATTGCGAAACTGGTTTCAGGATCTGAAATATTCCGACGATGTGCATGCCGTGGTTTTCGGCTCAAACGGCGGTAACTTTAGCTCTGGCGGCGACGTGCATGACATCATTGGTCCGCTGACCAAGATGGGCATGAAAGAACTTTTGCAATTCACCCGCATGACGGGCGACCTTGTCAAAGCGATGATGCATTGCGGCAAGCCAATCATCGCAGCGATTGATGGCATTTGTGTAGGGGCTGGTGCGATCATTGCGATGGCGTCTGATCTGCGTATTGCCACGCCTGATGCGAAAGTTGCGTTTTTGTTTAATCGGGTGGGCTTGGCTGGATGTGACATGGGTGCATGTGCCATTCTGCCGCGGATTATTGGTCAGGGTCGCGCTGCCGAACTTTTGTATCTTGGCCGATCCATGAGCGCTGACGAAGGCGAACGTTGGGGCTTTTTCAATCGTATCGTTGCAACTGATCAACTTGAAATATCCGCCGCCGATCTTGCCAAACGGATTGTCACGGGGCCAACATTTGCAAACTCGATCACGAAAACGATGCTTTTGCAGGAATGGTCGATGACCATCGATCAGGCCATCGAAGCTGAGGCGCAGGCACAGGCACTTTGCATGCAAGGGAACGATTTCACCCGTGCATACGAGGCATTTGTTGCCAAAGAAAAACCAGCTTTCGGGGGTAATTGATGGCGGATCGCTCATACCTAACTTGGCCTTTCTTTGAAGAGAGGCACCGCGCACTGGCTGACCGATTAGATGGCTGGGCACAGACAAATTTAACAGATGTTGATCACACGGACACCGATACTGCCTGCCGCACGCTGGTTCGCATGTTGGGTGATGCGGGGTGGCTCGAACACTCAGCCTCCGAAGATGAGCCGCTTGATGTCCGAACGCTTTGCATAATCCGCGAAACGCTCGCGTATCATGATGGTTTGGCTGATTTCGCATTTGCGATGCAAGGTTTAGGTACTGGCGCAATTACGCTGTTCGGGACGCCGGCACAAAAAACTGATTGGTTACCGTTGACACGGACTGGGCGCGCGATTTCAGCGTTTGCATTAACCGAACCACAATCGGGTTCTGATGTGGCCAATTCGACAATGACTGCGACGCGAGATGGCGCAGATTATGTTCTGAACGGCGAAAAGACATGGATTTCTAACGGTGGCATCGCTGACGTCTACACTGTGTTTGCCCGCACAGGTGACGGCCCCGGCGCCAAGGGGCTTTCTGCATTTATTGTGCCCGCTGATACGCTGGGATTGAACATCAAAGAGCGGCTGGACACGATCGCGCCACATCCGTTGGCGACACTAGAATTCAGTGATTGCCGCATCCCTTCAGACAGTATGCTTGGAAAATCGGGACAGGGCTTCAAGATTGCCATGTCAGTCTTGGATGTCTTTCGATCAACTGTTGCAGCAGCCGCTTTGGGGTTTGCTCGCCGCGCAATGGACGAGGGTTTGGGCCGCGCCACAACGCGCCAAGTTCAAGGTCAGTCATTGTCCCAGCTGCAATTGGTCCAAGGACACATCGCAGATATGGCGCTGGACATCGATGCGGCAGCACTTTTGATTTACCGTGCAGGTTGGGCCAAAGATACCGGTGCACCGCGTATCACCCGCGAGGCGGCGATGGCGAAACTATTTGCCACGGAACAAGCGCAAGTAGTGATTGATAAGGCCGTTCAGCTACACGGCGGTGACGGTGTCCGGTCTGGTCAAACGGTTGAGCGGCTTTACCGCGAAATCCGTGCCTTGCGGATATATGAAGGTGCTTCTGACGTTCAAAAACTGATCATCGCGCGTCAAACGCTTTCGGCGTTTCAGGGAGGCGAATGAACATGCTTGGATCAACGGCCCATACCGACACGTTTGCGCGAGATAACTTGCCGAAAGCCGAAAGCTGGCCAGAGTTGCTACTTGATGGCTTTAGCTATCCTGATCGGCTTAACGCTGGATACGAACTTACTGATGGCATGGTTATCAAAGGCTTTGGTGATCATACCGCATTGATTGGAAATGGTCGTCGTAGGACCTACAAAGAACTCACTGATTGGACGAACCGCATCGCCCATGTTTTGGTCGAAGATATGGATGTCCAACCTGGAAATCGTATTCTTATTCGCTCAGCCAACAATCCTGCAATGGTCGCATGCTGGCTTGCTGCTACCAAAGTGGGCGCGGTCGTTGTGAATACCATGCCGATGCTGCGGGCTGGCGAACTCAACAAATACATCGACAAAGCACAGATCTGCTTCGCGCTTTGCGATACGCGGCTGATGGAGGAAATGGATAAATGCCTCGCGAGCAACCCTACTTTGCAACGTGTGATGGGTTTTGATGGATCATCAAACCACGATGCTGAATTAGATCGACTTGCCCTTGAAAAACCGGTTCAGTTTAGCACGGTTCAAACGTCGCAAGATGATGTCGCACTTTTGGGATTTACATCGGGTTCAACCGGCGACCCAAAGGCGACAATGCATTTTCACCGCGATCTTTTGATCATCGCTGATGGATACGCCAAGGAAATTTTGGGTGTGACATCCTATGATGTTTTCATCGGATCGCCGCCGCTTGCATTTACGTTTGGGCTTGGCGGGTTGGCCATTTTCCCTTTGAGGTTTGGAGCAGCGGCGACGTTGCTTGAGACCGCATCACCTCCAAATCTCATTGAATACATCGAAAAATACCGCGCAACCGTTTGCTTGACAGCACCTACTGCTTATCGCGCAATGCTGCGCGCGATGGACGATGGTGCTGATTTGTCCTCACTACGCGCAGCCGTGTCAGCAGGTGAAACGCTTCCGGCCCCCGTTTATGACGAATGGATTGCCAAAACTGGTAAGCCGATGCTGGATGGTATCGGGGCAACTGAGATGCTGCATATCTTCATCTCTAACCGCTTAGATGACCACCGACCGGCTTGTACTGGCAAGCCGATCACAGGGTATCAGGCCAAAATTATCGGACCCGACGGTATAGAAACACCGCGCGGGACAGCCGGACGTTTGGCGCTGAAGGGACCAACAGGTTGTCGGTACTTAGGTGGGCAGCGGCAGGACGAATATGTGCAAGATGGCTGGAATATCTCTGGCGATACATTCGTGCAGGACGACGAAGGCTATTACCACTTTGCAGCGCGCAATGATGATATCATCGTATCGTCTGGCTACAACATCGCAGGGCCCGAAGTAGAGGCGGCACTTTTATCACATGCTACCGTTTCTGAATGTGCAGTGATCGGCGCACCCGACGCAAAACGAGGGAGCATCGTCGAAGCTCATATCGTGTTATCCGACGGAGTTGTAGGCGACGCCGCACAAATAAAAGGACTTCAGGACCATGTAAAATCTGAAATTGCACCGTTCAAATACCCGCGAAGCATTGTCTTTACGGCCGCTCTCCCCAAAACTGTCACAGGCAAGATCCAACGTTTTTTACTGATACCAGTTGGTGAGAGCAAAGAATAAACCGAACACACTAAAATCGACGGAAACGTATATTTTCTTCAATCGGGCAAAAGACCCGACACCAAAAACCGTCATAAATACAACAAAGGAACGCAACATGAAACTAAAGTCACTTATTTTATCCACGGCTCTAGTGGCCCTTGCTGGCGGCGCATCCGCAGAGAACCACGCGGTAAAGGTTGGTATGATCACGACCTTGTCTGGTGGTGGTGCTGGGTTGGGCATTGATGTGCGGGACGGATTTATGCTGGCGATTGCACAATCGGGTCGTGACGATATCGAAGTCATTATCGAAGACGATCAGCGCAAACCCGATGTAGCTGTCCAGCTTGCTGACAAGATGATCCAATCTGACGACGTGGATGTAATGACAGGTATTATTTGGTCAAATCTTGCTATGGCAGTTGTACCAAGTGCCGTAGCACAAGGTAAATTCTATCTTTCACCAAATGCTGGGCCGTCGGCACTCGCAGGTAAAGGATGTCATGAAAACTACTTCAACGTGGCGTGGCAAAACGACAATCTGCACGAGGCTGCAGGCGCCTACGCAAACAGCGTAAATTATAGCAACAGTTTCATCCTCGCGCCAAATTATCCGGCAGGACAGGACGCGTTGACCGGCTATAAACGCATGTATGAAGGCGAGCTTGCAGGTGAAATCTTTACCAAGCTAGGTCAAACGGATTACGCCGCAGAAATTGCGCAAATCCGTGCATCAGGCGCAGATAGCGTATTTTTCTTCCTTCCTGGTGGCATGGGGATTTCCTTTCTCAAGCAATATGCAGACAGCGGCGTGGATCTTCCGGTCGTCGGACCTGCATTCTCGTTTGACCAAGGTATCCTGCAGGCCGTCGGCGGCGCAGCACTTGGCGTCGTGAATACGAGCCAATGGAACAAAGACATCGACAACGCGGCCAATGCTGCGTTTGTCGAAACCTTCCAAGCTGAATACGGACGGTTACCATCGTTGTATGCAAGCCAAGGTTTTGACACCGCAAACTTGCTGATCTCTGCCATTGACGTTGCAAGCCCAGACGATGCGGACGCGTTCCGCGCAGCACTCGAAGCTGCAAACTTTGACAGCACACGTGGAGACTTTGAGTTTGGTCCGAACCATCACCCAATTCAGGACATCTACGCGCGTGAAGTGATCCAAGAAGGCGATGTTTTCACCAATAAAATAATTGGTGTTGCGCTCGAAAATCACAGCGATGCGTATGCTGCAGAATGTTCATTCTAAGCTGAAACCTGTCTGGGCTTGCTTTCGCGAGCCCAGACCCATTCGGATTCTAAAACATGTCCACAATCTTAATTATCGAACAGATCCTGAATGGTCTACAATTTGGCGTCATGCTGTTTTTGATGGCAGCTGGCCTGACCTTGATCTTCGGGGTCATGGGGTTGATCAACCTCGCCCATGGATCGCTTTATATGATCGGCGCATTTGCGGCAGCGGCGGTCGCTGGCCTGACAGGGTCATTCTTGTTGGCGCTGCTGGCCGCTATGACTGCGGCGGCCATTGCTGGCGTACTTGTGGAAATGCTAGTGATGAGACGATTATACGCCACCGATCATCTTGATCAGGTATTGGCGACCTTTGCCCTTATATTGATTTTTTCGGAAGGGACGCGCTGGATTTTTGGGTCGTTCCCGTTGTTCCTCGAAATACCAGATTACCTATCCGGTCCAGTGACCTTACCCGGAGGCATTGAATACCCGTTTTACCGCCTCGTTCTGATCTGCGTTGGACTACTTGTGGCTGCGGGCCTTGGCCTTTTGATCACGCGCACACGGATTGGTATTCAAATCCGTGCAGGTGAAAACGACCGTGAAATGATCGCAGCCCTTGGTGTTGATATCTCTAGACTGTATACTTTGGTCTTTGCACTTGGTGCGGCTCTTGCCGGATTGGCTGGCGCACTGGTCGGCGCAATCCAGTCGGTGCAAGTTGGTATGGGTGAACCTGTCCTGATCCTCGCATTTGTAGTCATTGTTATTGGGGGTATCGGGTCGATCAAAGGCGCGTTGATTGGCGCGCTACTGGTTGGGCTCACTGACACGCTTGGCGGCATTTTTCTGCCCGAACTTTTTAAACTATTCATGGAGCCGTCTGCAGCGCAAACCTCTGGGTCTGCACTTGCATCGATGGCCATATATATCCTGATGGGTGTCGTCCTCATTTGGCGACCAACAGGCTTGTTTGGAGTGCGCAATTGATCCGTGAAAATTACCTAAATGCGCTTGTTCTAACGCTTCTGCTGATAATCCCTGTCTGGGCATGGTTCGCTGATCAACCTTATACGGTCACGCTAGCGACGCGCGCGATCATCTTTGCACTGGCTGCTGTTGGACTGAATATCGCCCTAGGTTTGGGCGGTTTGGTTAGCTTGGGGCATGCAGCCTTTTTTGGAATTGGCGGCTATGCAATGGGTATTCTTGCGCACCACGCACAAACCTACACCCCTCTCATGGAATTTCCATTCCTGATCGAAGGCACAAATTCGATGCCAATTATTTGGCTCGTTGCGATGGTGACATCGGGACTTGCGGCCCTGTTCATCGGCCTCTTGTCGCTGCGAACGTCAGGCGTATACTTCATCATGATAACATTGGCGTTTGGCCAGATGATCTACTATTTTTCGATAAGTTGGGCGGCCTACGGCGGCGAGGATGGGCTGTCAATTTATGTCAGAAACGAGTTTCCTGGCTTAAACACGCTTGTGCCCCTAAACTTCTTCGGCATCTGTTTCGCAATTCTGTGCTTGGTCCTTTTGCTAAACGCATTGATCCTGCGGTCCCCGTTTGGATTGGCGCTTAATGCGGCTCGACAAAACCCAGAACGTGTTCAAACCGTCGGGCTGGACCCTCGGCGCCTGAAACTCGTCGCCTTTGTGATCTCTGGTGTTGTGACCGGGTTGGCTGGGGCGCTCTTTGCCGATCTCAATCGGTTCGTGAGCCCGACAATGTTCAGCTGGCAAATGTCGGGCGAAATCATGATTTTTGTGATCCTTGGTGGCGTCGCGCGGCTGTGTGGACCCGTTGTTGGGGCAGTTGTCTTTGTGATGTTGGAACATTTTCTCGGTGGATTAAGCGAGTTTTGGCATATCTACCTCGGAGCGCTTTTGCTGATTATCGTGTTGTTTGCGCGTGGTGGCTTGGTTGGTCTTTTGTGTCGTCAGGAGGTTCCCCATGACTGATCCGGTTTTTGCGACGTATGAATTATGCAAATCCTTTGGAGCGTTGAAGGCCACCGACAACGTGACTATTGATCTTCGACCGGGTGAAATACATGCCATTATCGGACCGAACGGAGCAGGCAAATCCACGTTAATCGCACAAATCTGCGGCAGCCTTACACCAAACTCAGGCCGTATCGAAATAATCGGTCGTGATGTTACTCATACTAATATCCGCACGCGGGCCAAAGCCGGGCTAGGGCGGACGTTTCAAGTCTCGGCTTTAGCGATGGAAGACACCGTATTGCAGAACGCGTTGATTGGTGCTTTGGGTGCCGTGGGATCACCTTGGCGGTTTTTTCAGCCCATCTTGAGCGACAACAACTTACGCGATCGGGCGGAAGCGGCGTTGACCCGCGTTGGCCTACAGGATCACGCCGCAACCCGCACTTCTGATTTAAGTCACGGCCAGCGCCGCCAACTCGAAGTTGCGGTTGCGCTGACACTGGAACCAAAAGCGTTTGTTATGGATGAACCAATGGCCGGGCTTGGTGCTGAAGGCTCTAAAAACCTGACCGCGTTTCTAGATGATTTGCGCAGCGAAGCACCAATTCTTCTGGTCGAACACGATATGGACGCTGTCTTTGCGTTGGCCGATAGGATCAGCGTGCTTGTTTATGGAAAGATCATTGATACCGGAACGGTGGACCAAATCCGCAACAGCAAAGAAGTCCAAAAAGCCTATCTCGGAGGCAGCGAATGACCTTGCTAAAGTTGGAGAATGTAACGGCAAGTTACGGCTCTTCCCAAGCACTCTTTGGTGTCGACCTCGACCTGTCAGAGGGCGAAGTCATGGCGCTGATGGGGCGTAACGGTATGGGCAAAAGCACAACAGTCAAAGCTATCTGCCGAATGATGCCAGCCCAAGGCACATTGTCGTTCAATGAGTGCGATCTAAGCAGCTTGGCCAGTCACCAAGCTGCCCGCATGGGTATCGGTCTGGTTCCTGAGGGACGCCGGTGTTTTGCCGATTTGACTGTGACCGAAAACCTGATTGCAGCTGCACGAAGTGGCCCATGGGATTTCGCCCGCGTCACAACCATATTTCCGCGATTATTAGAACGTAAAGGGCAACGCGCCTCTACGCTTTCGGGTGGTGAACAACAGATGTTGGCCGTAGGGCGTGCGTTGATGACCAATCCACGTCTCTTGATCCTTGATGAAGCAACTGAAGGCCTTGCGCCAATCATTCGCCAAGAAATATGGGCAGCCATCGCACTGCTTAAGGCGGAAACAGGTATGGCGATTATTGTGATCGACAAGTCGCTGGCAGAGTTACGGCAGGTCTGTGATCGCGCAACGATACTTGAGCGCGGAAAAACCGCTTGGTCAGGAAGCATCGCCGATTTGACGCCCGTGATCACCAAACAGTTGATCGGCGTTTAAGCTATGTTTGAAATGAAGCAGAAGGTCTTGTTCAAGCATTGTGATCCCGCAGGAATTGTCTTTTTTCCGCGTTATTTCGAAATGATGAACGACTGTGTCGAAGCTTTTTTTGATGATGTTCTTGACTGGCCCTTTGAGACTTTTCATAAAAATGGCGGCATTCCTACCGCGGTGATCACGACGACGTTCACCGCGCCCAGTCGTCATGGGGACAGACTTGTCTTGCGTCTCATCGTCAAACGGATTGGACGGGCGAGTATCGACTACCGAATGACAGCGTACTGCGCAGACGAACAACGGTTTGAGGCAGAGGCGACGTTAGTATATGTCGATGACGCTGGCGAATCTGCCCCCATTCCAGACACTGCACGGCTACGTATTACAGATTTCATGAAAGTATCCCCATGACCCACAAAACAATCCATCCTGAAGGTTGGGCACCTGCGCTTGGCTATGCAAATGGAATGCTTACCCAAGATGGCACCCTTCATATCGGAGGCCAAATTGGCTGGGATAAGGACAAAGTCTTTGTGTCCAAAGAATTCGTGCCACAGATGCGGCAAGCACTCCAAAACATTGCTGACATCGTTACCGCTGCGGGTGGCAAGCCATCGGACGTCGCGCGCTTAACTTGGTTTGTAACGGATAAGGCCGCATATGTTGCCAATCAGCGCGCTGTGGGTGAAGCATACCGCGCCGTCTTTGGAAAACATTTTCCAGCGATGTCGATGTTGGTCGTTGCCGCATTGATCGAAGATGATGCGCTTGTCGAAATCGAAGCAACGGCCTATTTTGCATGACCACAGCATCTCTAAACCGCGTCTTTATCTGCGATTATCAGCGCACTCCGATCGGGCGCTATAGCGGTGCATTGGCCAAAGTGCGCACTGATGATTTAGCAACCATTCCGATCAAGGCCCTGATGGCGCGGAATACCAATTTAGATTGGGACCAGCTGGACGAAGTGGTTTTAGGCTGCGCCAATCAAGCTGGTGAAGATAATCGCAATCTGGCCCGCATGGCTGTACTGCTTTCTGGTCTGCCGCAGGAGACCCCTGCCCTGACCATAAACCGGCTTTGCGCATCGGGTATGGATGCGGTGATCGCGGCCGCCCGACAAATTCAAGTTGGTGAAGCTGAGCTAACAATCGCAGGTGGTGCCGAAAGTATGAGCCGCGCCCCGTTGGTGATGCCGAAGGCAGATACAGCTTTTTCACGGCATGCAGAAATATATGACACAACCATCGGCTGGCGATTTGTGAACCCCATCATTGCTGCGCAATACGGCATGGAAAGCATGCCAGAAACTGCTGAAAACGTTGCCGTAGATTACAACGTAAGTCGGGCCGATCAAGATGCGCTTGCCTTGTCAAGTCAACTCCGTGCCGCCGCCGCTAATAGCCGTCTTGCCAATGAGATCACGCCAGTTGAAATCCAGCAACGCAAAGGCGCTCCGTACGTAGTTTCGACCGACGAACACCCTCGCGAAACAACCATAGGCGCGTTGGCCGCCCTGAAAGCACCGTTTCGAAATGGCGGAAGCATCACAGCAGGAAACTCGTCAGGTGTAAATGACGGTGCCGCAGCATTACTTTTGGCCTCAGAAGCCGCTGTGAAAGCCCATGGCCTCACGCCATTGGCAGAATACTTAGGGTCTGCTAGTGCAGGAGTCCCACCCCGCGTCATGGGCATCGGCCCCGTATCAGCCACGAAAAAACTGTGTCAAAAACTCGGGATTTCAGTGCATGATTTTGACCAAATAGAACTCAACGAAGCATTCGCAGCGCAAGCAATTGCCGTTTGTCGTGAACTTGGTCTTGACCCAATGTCAGATCACATCAATCCAAATGGTGGTGCTATTGCGCTTGGGCATCCTCTTGGCATGACCGGTGCAAGGCTGGTTGGCACGATGGCATCAAGCTTGGCTATTGGACAAGGTTCGCT
>JAPKCP010000091.1 GCA_028822885.1 Yoonia sp.
CCATCACAAGCAAAGTCCTACATCGCGGGCATGGATTTCTTCATGGGCGCGCGCATGCACGCCTGTATCGCCGCATTTTCATCTGGCGTACCCGTCATTCCCATGGCCTACAGCCGCAAATTCGCAGGGCTTTTTGGCTCGATCGGCTATGATCACACTGTTGATTGCACATCTGAAACTGCAGACGCGATAAAATCCAAAATCATCGCAGGCTTTGACACCAAAGACGCTCTCACCCTTGAGGCAGCAACAGCCCTAAAAATCGGCAAGACCCGCCTGCAAACTTATGAAGATGCGCTGCGCACCCTGTGCCAAAAAATCATCGCAGCCAAACTCTAGGCGCGGGCCATCTTCATTTCGCCAAAACAACTCGCCGCCGGCAGGCATCCGAATTTTCGCGAAAATTCGTCTCTATCGGTTCCACTTCGCAGCCAATCTCTCAGGGTGACCCCGCAACATCAAATCGACCATACGGCCCGTCCGGTAGGCCCTAATACGGCATAACCCTACAAATGCCTTCGTCTTATCAGCGATACTGCGCACCCGATCAGATCGTACAATCCGCGGAATTTCAGCAAGCGGCGACACCCCCATTGCCAGTGTCTTCACCGCCCACCGCAGCTTGCCTGCGCCATCCGTGATCAAGCCATAATCATGGGCCAACTGGCGGTCCCACTTCAAATAGAGATCGGCGAATGACCGTCGTGCTGGATGATAAACCCGCATCTGCGGCACATAGATAATCTCAAGTCCCATACCAGTGGCACGTTGTCCCCAGTCACGATCCTCAGCTTTGTCCACCCCTGCAAAGGGGCCAACAGTGTCTAATACAGTGGCTTTGACGACCAAATTGCCAGTCCCGGTAAAGCCTTCTTGTGCAATGTAGCGCTGCATTTGGTAGGCATAGATGCTCTCGTAAGCCTCTAACACGGTCAGTTTAGCGGGGTTCACATAGGCAATGCGCACGTCACCGCCTAAAATGTCACCCGTCAAAATAGCCTTTGCAGCCGCCTCAAGCCAGTCAAATTGAGCCAGACAATCGGCATCGATAAAGGCCAGCACATCACCGCTTGCCGCCGCCACACCCATATTGCGTGCAGGCCCCGGACCGGGCGTATCTTGGCGCAATAGGGTCACAGTATCAGGCACATCGGGCAAAACGTCAGACCCGTTATCCACGACGATAATCTCATCTGGTTGGCGCGTCCCATTGCGCAGCGACCCCAAACAGCGGGCCAACATCTGTGGCTGGTTCAGATGTGGGATAATCACAGAAATCCGCACATCACTCATAATAATCATACGCGTTATCGCGGTCCATATAGCGGCATTTGTTCAGGATCACGCCCATCACGTTGGTTTGGGATGCGATATCACGCTCGCATTTGTCGATCTGCTTGATGCTTGTTTCCTCAGCGGCAGCCAGCAGCAGCACACAATCCACACGCGATAAAAACGCCATTGTGTCATCACCCGTCAGCATGGGTGGCATATCAAAAAGCATTGTATCGGGGGCATACCGCGCGGTCAGATCATCCAGCACAGCGGCAGTGCCGGGGCTTTGCAGTAATTCAGCCGACCCTGCGACCGCATTCACGTTAGTGGCAAAGATCAGGTTATCATTGACCCGCACTGCGTGGTCTTCAAAAGGTGCGCGGCCCTCTAACACCCGACTGAACTGATGCTCACCGGGGATTTGCATCGCGCGGGACAGCGACGGTTTGCGCATATCCATTTCCAACACCATCGTGCGATGATCGCGGTGGCGCGACAACGAATAGGCCAGGTTCATCACCATCGTGGATTTGCCGCACGCCGCCGTGGGCGATGTGATCGCCACACGTTTCCAGCCATTGGCCGCCATCACCTGCATCATGCGCGTGCGGATCACGTCAAAATCCATCGCCGGACGCCCACCATCAGCAGCCACAACACGGTTGCGCCGCAAACGCCGGATCGACGGCTTAAACACAGTCAGACTATCCCAAGGGTCATCACCCACAGGGGCCGCAACAGGTGTAGGTGCATCCCCGCGCGCGGCACGGGCCTTGGCAATCGCCTCTTGGATCGTGCTCATAGGCCCACCTTATCTTTGATGCGGTCCAAAATGACATCAAGCGGCATCACTTGCGCATGGATCAGCCACAGCAACGCTGGGATCATCACAATTGCGACGGCAAAACCCGCAAAGATAATCGTCTGGCGGCGCACAATTTCCCAGCGGGTGCGGATCAGCGGCACGGTGCCAAAAGGCGTGATCCCCAGCTTATCGGTCAAATCAACGGGCCTGCGAATAGCCGTGTTCATCAGCTCCAATACCGCAATCAACATCAGCCCTAAGAATAACCCACCCCCCATACCAGTAGCAGCCAATGCCGTGCGGTTTGGCCGATCCGGTTCCCGCGGGGATACCGCCTGTTCGATCACAGAAATTCGCTGACCCTTGGCCAAAGCTTCAATCGTGTCACCTGTTTCGGCCCGCGCCCGGTTGGCCACGCCTTTATCATATTGAGCGCGCAGGTTTGCGTAATCACGCTGCAAGGTATCAAGCGTGATCGCATTGCCCGGTGTCGCCTCAATGGAGACGCGCAAAGCCTCCATTGCGACGTTGATCGTGCGTCTTTGGGAGGCCAGAAAATCAAGCTGCCCTTCCAGATCAGCAATTTGAATTTCAAACGCAGACATTGGCACACCAGATAGCGAGCCTTGAAAGCCTGACGCGACTTGGGCCGCAACCGTTTCTTCTAACGCGGCGACTTGGGCCTTCATTATCTTCACCCGAGGGTTTTCAGGCGACAGCACAGCCAGCAGCGTGTTCAACTCGTCCTTAAGACCCTGCAACTGGCGTTGCTCTGGTGTCTGACTAGACAGCGGCATGTTGAGCCCGCCAATGTCACCAGTGTTTTCATACAGCACCGTCAACCGATCACGGCGGTCGCGCAAAATAGACTCGTCGCGTTCCACCTGTGACAGCCGTTCTTGGGCGGCAGATTGCTGTGATCTGCGGAAATCGAGGCTATCGGGTAATGCCTCTAGATTGCGTTCCTGAAACGCGAGAATATCCGCACCGCGCGTCGCAAGTTCTTGATCAAGGCGCGACACCTCTTCGTTAAAGTATTCCAAGGTCTGACCAGCAACAGACGTGCGAATTTCCACATTTTCCTGCAAGATCAGGGTCACAACTTCATTGGTAACCGTGGCGGACATCAAGGCTGTGGGGGCCTCAAAACTGACCTCAACAATCGTGGCCTGCACAGGGCCACTGCGCCCAGACCCACCTGTGGTGGAAATCACGATCCTGCGGCGCAGGTCATCAACGATTTCATCCGCAGGCAGCCGTTTGATAACCTCACCGGGGGCTGGATCATAAATCCGCAGCCGATTGGACATCTCAAGCAATGAATCGCGGGTCAAAATCCGCTGTTGAATAATCTGGAGCTGCTCTGTGGTTTCAGTCTGCACCGTGGTTGCGGCTAACTCATCTGGGATTTGCTCACTTTCAACGATCAGCTTGGCGCTGGCTTTGAAAACCGGCGGCAACACTGTGGCAAACGTGACCCCAATGGCAGACCCAATCGCAAGGCAGATCAGGAAATAATGAATGCGCCGCATAAACAGCGACAAATAGAACCTTAGGTCAATCGTCATGGCGCGCCTCGACTGCGCACAAAACTGGCGGTGCCTTGTTCTTGGCCGCCACCAAAGAACACACCATCTTTCATGATTTGGTCAATCACTGTGCGCGGTACAGTTTGGATATCCATGGTGAACGCATAGACAAGAGCAAGATCACACAGCTGGTTGATCAGCCTTGGGATACCGCGTGTGACCTCATAGATTTTTGAAACCGCATCACTTTCAAAGATATCAGCAGCAGCCCCTGCCACCTGTAGGCGGTGGCGAATATAATCGCCCACACCGTTATGATCCATCTCAGGCAGATGAAAACTGGCCGCCACCCGCTGGGCAAATTGTTTGAGATCGGGGCGCAGCACCACATCGCGCAGTTCAGGTTGCCCCACAATAATCAGCTGTAGCAATTCGTCTTTGCCAGAATTGATGTTGGTGAACATCCGCAGTTCTTCTAGGACATCGCGGGTCAGGTTCTGCGCCTCATCAAAGATCAGGATCACGCGGCGCCCTGCAGCATATTCCGCAACCAAATAGGTTTGGAACTGACCAAACAGATCAACATAATGCGCGTCAGCCGCTGCACTTTGGCCCAGCGACAACAACACCCACCGAAGCAATTCATTGCGATCACCTTGGGCATTGGCAATTAAACCAATCGTCACATCTTCACGGTGACTATCAAGCAATTGATGGATCAGTGTGGTTTTACCAGTACCAACCTCGCCTGTAATGAGGCTAATCGGCGCACGGGTCAAAATCCCATATTCAAGCATAGAAAATGCACGCGCGTGTGTATCCGACCAGAACAAAAAGCCCGGATCTGGCACCAGTGAGAACGGACGCTCACGCAGCCCAAAATGGGCTGTATAGAGATCAAGTGAAGGTCCCATTATACTCCCACGGCGGCCTTTCGGATCGCCTATTGCCTCTTGTCTTGATCCTCTGCGCCATCAGACGTCAGGGTCAAAATCATTTTATCTGATCAGACATGAGCCAGTTTAAGCTACGATTGCAAGCATCCTACAAAAGCCAGCCCAACTTGGCGCGCATTATTGTTGTGCGGGCAACAGCAGCAGGCGTTAACCATGGTTAAGTCTGCGTCCCGCCGTGTCATATGTCGTAATTTCAACAAATTGACGCCATTAAGGGCCGCTTTTGGGGCACAATCTCAAGAACAAAGGCAGGATTGTGTTAAAGAAGGAAACGTTAACCTTAAAATTGTCCCTAATATTCCCTTAAAAACACAAAACGCACCGTTACCCAAGACGGACAGGCCACTCTGGTCGTCAGTCTGGGACATATAGATGCACTTTACCAAAGACATGCAGCGCGATGCCCTTCCCGTCACCCTTCCTGCTGCTTTTGCAGGGATGGACTTGGGATTTGCGGGGACAGCCACGGCTGATCCGGTCGGTGCATATCGCGCAGGCTTTAAGCGTGTCTTTGATGTCTTGGCTATTTTGGGAGCAGCCCCACTTGTGATCCCTGTGATGGTGCTACTTGCCCTGATCGTCGCACTCGGCGGTGGCAATCCGTTTTATACACAACGCCGGGTCGGCCTGAACGGGCACATCTATACCATGTGGAAATTCCGCTCGATGGTGGCAAACGCTGATGCAGCCCTTGCCACCTACCTGCACGCTCATCCAGCCGCGCGCGCTGAATGGGATCGCACCCAGAAACTCAAGAATGATCCACGCATCACCCCTGTGGGCCGGATCTTACGCAAGACATCACTGGACGAGCTGCCACAACTGCTGAACGTTCTCAAAGGCGAGATGAGCCTGGTTGGCCCCCGCCCCATGCTGCCCGAACAGCAGGGCATGTATCCCGGTACTGCATATTATAAACTGCTGCCCGGCATCACTGGCCCGTGGCAGGTATCCGCGCGCAACGAAACCGCATTTGCCGAACGCGCCACCTTTGACACGGGCTACCACAACACATGCACCTTCGTGGGTGATCTGAAGATGTTGCTAGCAACCGTCGCAGTTGTAATCCGTGCAACAGGCCACTGACGCAGCCGCACCACACCTGATCTCCAACAGGCCGCAAGGACGCGACAAAGATCGCAGCCCCTGTTACCATTTTCTTTTTATAGAGCCGGATAACTGGCCGTTTAAGATTGAGCAGATATGACATTTCCATGGATCAAAGGGGCCGCTTTATGCATGGTCCTTGCACTGAGTGCCTGTGAAGACGCCGCTGACCGCGCAGAAGCGTACTACCAATCTGGCCTTACCTTGCTAGCCGCAGGTGATACAGACCGCGCGTTGATTGAATTCCGCAATGTGTTTGAACACGACGGTTTTCACAAAGAAGCCCGCAAAATTTATGCTGACACCATGCATGATCTGGGCCGCACAGATGACGCTTATGGCCAATACCTGCGCCTGATTGAACAATACCCTGACACCGCCCCCGTGCGTTTTACGCTGGCTGAGATCGCCCTGTCGCGCAACGATTGGGACGAGGTCCGCCGTCATGGGACCGCTGGCATTGCCCTGACCCCTGATCTGCCGCGTGCGCAAGCGATTGGTGCAGCCATCGCGTATACCACAGCACTGCGCGATGATGATCCTGACGCAATGCGCGCGGCAACCACCCATGCCAAAGTCGTCTTGGACGGCTCTCCCGATAATCTGGTCGCCCTGCGTATTCTTATTGATGCCAGCGCCCGTGGTCCGCTGCCGGAAACTGCGCTGCCCTTCTTGGAGCGTGCCATTGCACTGGCCCCCACATCGCTAGAATTTTACGCGGCCAAACTGCGCTTGTTGACTGACCTCAATGACGATCCCGCCGCGATTGCCCAACTTGAGACGATGTTCGCCCGCTTTCCTGATAACGAAGAGGTGCGCAGCACGCTGGTGAACTGGCATCTGCAACAGAAAAACTTCGTGGCCGCCGAAGCCATCCTGCGTGAAATGGCTGGCGATCCCGCCACCGCATCTGACGGGCATATGACGATCGTGCAATTTCTGCGCCAAGCCAAAGGTGACGCCGCTGCACTGGCGGAACTGACCACGCTTTCAGACGCGACAACCGGCACTGCCGCCCATGACGTGTACCAAGCCACAGTCACCGTCATTCGTTTTGAAGCCGATCCCGCAGGCCCGGCGCTGGCCACGATGCAAGCCCTGACAGACACCCTGCCCCCCAGCGATCAAAGCCGACAGATCAAGGCAATGTATGCCCAGATGCTGATCAGCACCGATAATGAACCTGCCGCGCGTGACGTCGTTGCGGCCATCCTGCTTGAGGATACGAGCAACGTCCCAGCCCTCAAAATGCGGGCCGCTTGGGCGATCGCAGCTGACAGCCCAGGCGTCGCCATTACCGATCTGCGATCCGCCCTCAGCCAAGCGCCGCGTGACCCTGAGATTATGATGCTGATGGCGACCGCACACGAACGCACTGGATTTCCAGAACTTGCCGGTGAACGGCTGGCGTTGGCGGTTCAAGTCTCAAATGCGGCCGCAGTGCCATCGCTGCGCTATGCCCGGTTCCTGATCCGCGATGGGCGCACGCAAGCTGCGGTTTCAGTTTTAAGTGATGCACGCCGTGCAACGCAAACCAATCTGGAACTGATCAGCGTCCTTGCTGATTTGCATCTTAGCGAAAAAAATTGGGCCGGCGCGACAGCCCTTTTGGCTGAACTGCGCGCTATGCGTGACATCAACCCGCGTGCAGCCCAACTTGGCACAGCACTTGAGGCTGAAATTCTGTCAGGTCAAAACCGCACCGACGAAAGCCTTGCCGTGCTGCAAGACCAACTGAATGACATGGACGAAAACGGACGTGCGGCGCTGACCATTGCATTGGCCCAAGTCCGCGCTGGCAAAATATCAGAGGCGCGCACGTATCTAGCCACTGCCATCACCGCCCGCCCCGATGATATGACATTGCGGATGCTATCAGGGTCCGTGGCGATGATGGACGGCGATGCAGATGAGGCAGAGGTCGTGTTTCGCGCAGTCCTCAAGGATGCACCTGAGACCGAAGCAGCCGTGCGACTGCTTTATTCCCTGTTGCACCTACAAGGGCGTAAAGATGAAAAAGCCAACGTATTAGCGGCGGGTCTGGCAACGCTTCCCGCATCAGAAACACTGCTCTGGATCAAAGCAGGGGCACTGGAACAGCAAGGCGATATCGACGGCGCGATCACAATCTACGAGGGGCTTTATACTCTTGATAGCGCCAACGTGGTTGTCGCCAATAATCTGGCCAGTCTTCTTGCTGCCCACCGCGATGATGCAGCCAGCCTTGATCGGGCCTTTCGGATCGCACGACGTTTGCGCGGCATCGACGTACCTGCATTCCAAGACACCTACGGCTGGATCGTGTTTCGGCGCGGCGACCCGGCAGATGCGCTTGATTATTTACGCCCCGCAGCGGCAGGCCTGCCCGATGATGCATTGGTGCACTACCATCTGGGCCGGGCGTTACATGCGCTTAACAAAGATGATGAGGCGATTGAAACCTTCACCCGTGCGCTTGAGATTGCAGGCGACAGCGACCTACCCCAGTTTGAAATTGCCCGGACATTGTTGACAGAGCTGCTACAATCCAAGCCTTAGGTGCGAATGCCTTAAAAATGCAGTATTTCCCTATTTATATGGGATATATCAACAAATCTCACGCAAAATTAATACATAATTAACCGTTATCGCCACATTCTTGACCATATTTTCCGCGATATTGTTTCCAAATAGCGCACAACAAAATCAAACAGCGCTTAGAAACACGAGCAGATGCACATCAGATTGCACAGGGGACAGACCCCAACCAATCTGAGGCCAGTCAAGGAGACACGACGATGAAGGTCTTTTCATTGATCATCACAGCCGCCCTCACGCTTTGGGCGCAGACAGCGACGGCGCAAAACAACTACCAGATCCGCAATGGTGACATTCTGCGCGTTGAGGTGATTGAAGATCCATCGTTAAACCGATCCGTTCTTGTGTCCCCCGACGGGCGTATTTCAATGCCACTGACCGGGGCGATTAAGGCCTCTGGCAAATCCATCGAAGATATCCAGCGTGAATTAGCGTCGGGTCTCTCTGCCAGCTTTGCATCCCGGCCAAACGTCTTTGTCGCTGTGGAACGTTTGGCTGAACGCCGCGTTGCAACGCCGATTACACCAACACCTGACCCCACGATTGAAATTTTCGTCATGGGTGAAGTCGGCAAACCCGGCAAGGTCACCCTCGATCCCGGTGCAATCGTCCTTCAGGCCTTTGCCGAAATGGGCGGGTTCACACGGTTCGCAGCATCATCGCGCGTGCAATTGCGCCGCCCTGCCGCTGATGGATCCGAAGAATTGGTGACACTTGATTACAAAGCGATTGAAGCAGGGCTTAGCTCTGCGGGCATGACCGTGCTGGCGGCGGGCGACATTATTGTGGTCCCACAGCGACGTCTATTCGAATAATCCCCCTGATAGGTACGCAGACCTTGTTTGCGTGCTGATTTTATAGTCAGCTACACTCTAAATATGCCTACCGCATAGGATTTGCCCCACAACATGAGGGCGGACTGGCGGACAAATGGGCCAAAAGAGCATAAAAGGCGCACCGGGGTGAGCACAACACGATCCAAACGGGCCATCCGCACGACGGCCCTTTGCGCAGCCCTCGCATCAAGCGTGGCACTCCCCTTTATGGCATTTGCCCAAGATAATGATGGCGGGTTTTTGATGACCCTGCGTCTGGCTGAACGGTTCGTCAGCCGGGACACGCGCAGCCCTGACCCTGATCTGGCGGCAATGAGCAATCAGGCGATCACTGACATCACACTTGCGGTCAGCTCTGAAACCCGGACAGAGGCTGTGTCATTAGAGGTCGGCAGCGGCTACCGCTTTGTTGATGGGTCCAGCACGGATGGATTTGAGAGCGAATTCACCGATCCCACCCTGCGGTTGTCCTATACCCAAGAGGCGGCTGCCAGCTCTATCACAGCATCAATATTCGCAAGCAGCACAAGCCTTGATGACGTCACAACACTGGACACAGCACAGACAGCAAGCGGCACCTTAGACCCTGACTTCGCAGAGCAGACCCAAGCGGGTGGCAACCGGAACCGACTGCGCTTTGACACCAAATTGACGCTGCGCGACGACGCACCTTTTGGTCTTAGCTTTGCGGTCAAGGTCGATGACATCAGCTATGATAATCTGCCAAACGGCAGCAGCCTAAGCGACTACACCTATGGTTTGGCGCGCGTCGGCGCACGCTTTGATATCACAGAAATCATGCAAGCCAATCTTGGGCTACACGTGTCCCAAACAGCTGGCACCGACACCCTGAACCGCTACGGCATTGACGCAGGCCTCATCTTGACCCAACCAAACGGGCAAATCACGCTTAATCTATCCGCCACTGATGGGGACGATGGATCACAACGTCACCTCTCCGCGGCACGCAGTTTTGTGTTGGAAAACACCACCACGCGCTTTGGGATCGGGGCCAGCCAAGCCAGCACAGACGACGTGTTTGTGACAGGATCGGCTAGCCTCAAACACACCTTCGCAGATGAAAGCCCGCTTGGGACATTCACAGCAACTGCAGATCGACGCGTCACCCGTGAAGGGCGCACCGATGAGGACGTTGTCACATCACTGTCCGTTGCAGCCAGCTACGCGCTCAACCCAGTGGCAAACCTACGGCTATCGGCAGGCTTTGCACAATCTGAGGACATCTTGTCTGGGGATAGCGTTGATGTGGGCCAAGCCAACCTGTCGCTGCGCTACGCGCTGAACTCTGACTGGACGGCCTCTGCAGGGATCGGTGTGCAATCGCGCGATCCAAGTGCAGACGCCGCGACAGACTCCACAACCCTTTCCCTTGGCCTCTCGCGGACCTTCGATCTGCGTCGTTAACACACTTTGAAAGACAGCAAATGCAACGTCCCGATGCAAATGATCCGACATCAATCCGCTATAAAATGCGCCGCGCGCGGTTTGTCTGGGTTGAAAAACTGCTCGACCAAATTTTGGCTGTAAAGGATCATGCGACTATTTTGGATATTGGCGGGCGGTGTGACTACTAGAAACTGCTGGACGCAAAATACCACGATAAGATCACCATCACGATCTTGAACACCCAAGAAGACGTGGGCAAAGAGACAGCCGAGGACATCGGCATCAAAATAGAGACTGTTGTTGGGGATGGTACGCAAATGCCAGAGTACGGCGATGGGTCATTTGATCTGACACACTCCAACTCCGTCATCGAACATGTGGGTCTGTATCGGGATATGGCAGGCCTCGCACGGGAAACCGCCCGGGTCGGGCGCGCCTACTACCTACAAACGCCAAACTTCTGGTTTCCGCTCGAACCG
>JAPKCP010000092.1 GCA_028822885.1 Yoonia sp.
GGGTATCTGGGCCGATGTCATTCTTGGGGCGATGCTTTTGGCGCAAAAATCGCTGATCGACCATGTGCAAGCGGTCGGCAACGGCCTGCGCATGTCGCTTGCCCAAGGGCGGCGCGCAGTCGCCATGATCGTTAGCCGTGATACGCAGGCCCTCGACAAAAGTGCTGTTGCCCGCGGCGCTATCGAAAGCGGTTCTGAAAACTTCAGCGACGGCGTGATTGCGCCCATTTTCTGGTTCGCACTCCTCGGGATACCCGGCTTACTGGTCTACAAAATCACAAACACGGCTGATAGTATGATTGGGTACAAATCAGAGCGGCATCGCGACTTTGGGTGGGCAGCCGCCCGCTTTGATGACCTGCTGAACTGGGTACCTGCCCGCATGACAGCCTTGCTTATCTGGCTCACAGATCGGCAAACGCAACCTGCGAAAATCACCGCAGATGCAGCCCTACACCGCTCGCCCAACGCTGGCTGGCCAGAGGCCGCGATGGCCTACAAGCTGAACATCGCCCTTGCCGGTCCACGCAGCTATGACGGTGTCTTGACGTCATTTCCTTACGTGAACAACGCGGGAAAAAAGACACTTGGCCCAGTCGATATCGACGCTACAACGCGCACACTTTGGACAGCATGGTGGATCACCCTCGCTGTCATGCTATGCATTGCTATAATTTGATACAAACCAACCTTTTTCTATACCCACAGGATTCACAATGCGCCGCCTTGCCCTCATCCTCTCACTTTTCGCTAGCCCAGCCGTGGCACAAACTTGCGGCGGCCCATTGCCTGACTTCATCGCAGGCGTCAAAGCCGAAGCAATTGCAGCCGGGCTAAGTGCTGCAGCAGCAGACGCAGTCCTGAACGGCGCACAAATCGACGCCAATGTGCTTCGGGCGGACCGATCACAAGGCGTCTTCCAAAAAGATTTCATCGCCTTCTCGCGCGCATTAATCAGCCAAAACCGAATCGATAACGGACGCGTCGCCGCCCAGCGCAACGTGGCGACCTTTGACCGGATCGAGGCGCGGTTTGGCATCCCCCGCGAAGTCATCCTTGCCTTTTGGGCCTTTGAAACTGACTACGGCACGTTCCAAGGCGATTTCAACACACGCAATGCGCTTGTCACTCTGGCTCACGATTGCCGGCGCCCAGAATTGTTCCGCCCCCAACTTATCGCAGCGATTGAGCTGAACCAGCGCGGTGATTTCAACCCAGCCACGACAACAGGCGCATGGGCAGGCGAAATCGGCCAAGTCCAGATGCTGCCCGGTGACATCATCGAAAGTGGGCTGGACGGCGACGGCGACGGTATAATTGACCTCAAAGGATCATCGGCTGACGCACTGATGTCAGGGGCAAACGTGCTGTCTCGCCTTGGTTGGCGGCCAAACGAACCTTGGTTACAAGAAATCAGCGTGCCCGACACGCTCGACTGGGTGCAAACCGGCCTAACCCACCCAAAAACAGTCGCGGACTGGAACGCCCTTGGCGTGACATCACGTGACGGCACAGCCCCCACAAATCTAACCGCACGCGTCCTTCTGCCGATGGGCCGTAACGGTCCAGCCTTCTTCGCCTACGACAATTTCGACGTCTATTTTGAGTGGAACCAAAGTTTCGTCTACGTCACAACTGCGGCCTACTTCGCAACACGGTTAAGCGGGGCAGCGGTCTACAACGCAGGCAACCCTTCACCCGCACTGTCTGGCGACCAAATGCAAGCGCTGCAACAAAAGCTCACCAACCAAGGGCATGACGTCGGCGGCATAGACGGCATCCTAGGGGCAAAAACACGCGCGGCAGTGCAATATGAACAGCAGCGTTTAGGCCTGCCAGCAGATGCATGGCCTACGGCGGGGCTGTTGGGTAGCCTCTAGCAAAATAGGGATTATCGCGTTTGATAGCAAACGACACCGTTATGCTAGCACGGCTCTTCGCGCACACTCATATAAAAAACGGGACGGCGGGAGGGGCGTCGGCACAGCCGCGCGTCTCCCAGTCGTCACGCAACCATCGCCTCAGCCTTTTTCAGATCAACCGAAACCAACTGCGACACACCCTGCTCGCCCATCGTAACCCCAAACAACCGATCCATCCGGGACATGGTCACAGCGTGGTGCGTGATGATCAGGAACCGGGTGTCAGTGCGCCGCGTCATCTCATCTAGCATGTCGCAGAAGCGCGTCACGTTGGCATCGTCCAAAGGCGCATCAACCTCGTCGAGAACACAAATCGGGGCTGGGTTTGCAAGGAACACCGCAAAGATCAGCGCCATCGCCGTCAACGTCTGCTCCCCACCAGATAACAACGACAATGTGGACAATTTCTTACCCGGTGGCTGACATAAAATCTCGAGACCTGCATCCAACGGATCTTCAGATTCCACCAACTCAAGCCGCGCCTCGCCACCCCCAAACAAATGCGTAAACAATAACCCAAAGTTCTCGTTTACCTGCTCAAACGCCGTCAAAAGCCGCTCCCGGCCCTCTTTGTTCAATGAGGCAATCCCCGTCCGCAAAGTCGCAATTGCACCTTCCAGATCCGTCTTTTCATTGACCAAAGTATCGTGCTCTGTCTGCACGTCTTTTGCATCCTCCTCAGCACGCAAATTCACTGCCCCCAACGCATCACGCTGTCGCTTAAATCCGTTGACCTGACCTTCAATCACCTCAGCGGCGGGCATCGTTTCAACATCGATATCCAGCCGCTCTAGCAACTCTGCCGGCGACAGCTCTTGGGACTCCATGATCCGCTCTTCGGCGTAAGCGACCGTTTCCCTGGCCGCATCCGATCGTGCCTCTGACCGCGCGCGCGCCTCACGTGCCTCGGACGCAGTCCGCTCTGAATCGCGTTCCGCCACAGCCGTCTCACGCAAAGTCGTTTCAGCCTCAGCCAACATATCCGCAGCGGCCTTACGCCGCCACTCAGCGTCATCAACCCCGTCCGCCAACACCTCGCGTTGCAAAGCGATTTCCTCAGGTGCAGCGGCAGCCTCAGCCAGTTCAGCCTCTGACCCAGCCCGGCGTTCAGCCAATTCAGACGTCCGCTTGTTTGCCGTCTCCAACCGGTACTTCCAGCCAGACACCTCTTTCGTGATCTCTTGAGACCGCTTGAGCCGCGCATCTCCTTCACGCCGCAATTCGTCATGGGCAGATCGGCGCGACATCATCATAATTCGGGCTGCTTCCACGGTCGTTTTGATATCCTCAACACGCGCACGGGCCTCGTCTAAATCTTCCAAGCCAGTCGCTGCCTTTTCAGCCTCACCAACGGCCCGTTTCGCCGTCAGCGCCTCTTCTTCGTAGCGCTTCATTGCCAATCCAGAGGCTTCTAGCTTTCCACTCGCCAAATCACGATCTGCCTCAGCACGCGCAGCAGCGCGGTTAGCCTCAGCCACAAGCCGATCAGCATCACGGCGCGCCGTGCGGGCCGCTTGATCCGCGTCTGTTAAATCCTTCAACCGCCGCGTTAAAATCTCGTGTGCCTGTGCAGCCCCCATCGCCCGCGCAGATATCTCTTCAAGATCGCGCTTTAATTCAACCAACCGGTTCAACTGCTGCAATCGCAAAGCGGCCGCCGAAGGGGCATCTTCAGACGCGGCCCGAAACCCATCCCAACGCCACACATCGCCCTCAACTGACACAAGCCGTTGCCCCGGTTTCAAAACGGCCTGCAACTGCGCGCCTTCTTCTTGGCGCACCAAACCAACTTGACTCATTCGGCGACCCAAAACCTCAGGCACATCCACAACAGAGGTCAACACGGTCACACCATCTGGCAACGGTTGCACGGTCAAATACCCCGGCAAAGTTGCCCACCCCGATGCCGCGTCAGGACTAATGGCGGGGGCGCGTAAATCATCAGCCAAGGCAGCGCCCAGTGCTTTTTCATAGCCCGACTTCACGGTCAGCAGATCAAGCACCTGCCCGCCCTCAGCCGTGTCCCGTTCAACCAATCGGGTGAGCCCGCCAACCTCAGCGCGTAAGGCATTCGCCTCGCCCTCAGCCTCAGACCGCTGGGCGCGCGCATCACTTTCCATGTTTTGACACTCTGCGCGGGCAGCTTCAGTCTCCAACAACGTTTCATCAGCGTTTGCAGCAGAGGTAACTGCCTGTTTCTCAGCGGCACCGGCAGCCACAAAATCGACTTCAGATTTCGCCAAAGCAGCAGAGGCCGCCACCATAGCATCCTTCGCACGATCCGCCTCTGTTTCGTTCTTTTCTAAAGTCGCACGACTATCATCCAACCATCGCTTCGCTGATTGATGCCGCGCTGCCAGCCGGGCCACATCCTCTGTTAAAGTTGAAAGATCATCCTCGCGCTCCTGCAACTTTGCAGCACCCTCACGGGCGCCCGCATTCGCAGCTTCCAGATTATCTTCGTGACCAACACCCGCCTTCGCAATCTCAGCGGCTTCCCACTCCAATCGCTCAATCGTCTCTCCTGCGTCACGGTTTAACCCGCCTTCGCGTTCCATGTCCTTAGTCAGTTGTTCGATCCGAGATTGCAGCGTTGCAATGGTCTCGACCGCACGCTTCTCTTGGTCCGCCAACGTATCACGCTGCACCAACAAGCGCTGAAGAACAGCCGCGGCAATTGCCTCTTCTTCGCGCAATGAGGGCAACACCTCTTCAGCCAATTGTCTGGCCGTACCAGCCTGTCGCGCCGCCCTCTCAGCCACAGCTGCAGCCGTCGTACGCTCTCGCAGTTGACCCGCAGCGGCCATCAATCCCTCATCAGCTTCACGCCAGCGGCGATACAAAAGTATCCCCTCAGCTTGGCGCAATGCATCACCAATCTCGCGGTAGCGGGCAGCTTGGCGGGCTTGACGCGCCAGTTGTCCCAACTGCGCCGCCAACTGTTCAACGACATCATCCACACGGGTTAGGTTCGTCTCAGCACCCTTTAGCTTCAACTCAGCTTCATGCCGGCGCTGATACAGCCCCGAAATCCCAGCTGCTTCTTCCAAAATTCTGCGCCGCGACTTTGGTTTGGCGTTAATTAACTCGGCAATCTGACCTTGGCGCACCAACGCAGGGGAATGCGCACCAGTTGAGGCATCCGCAAACAACATCTGCACATCGCGCGCTCGCACGTCCTTTGCACCCACCTTGTAAGCAGACCCTGCATCACGGGTAATCCGCCGCGTGACATCCAAGCTATCTGAATCGTTAAATGCAGCTGGGGCAAGTCGGTCAAAATTATCAATCTGCAGCGACACTTCGGCAAAGTTGCGTGCAGGTCGGGTCGCAGTGCCCGCAAAAATCACGTCTTCCATGCCCCCGCCGCGCATCGCTTTGGCGCGATTCTCGCCCATGACCCAGCGCAAACCTTCAAGAAGATTAGACTTTCCGCACCCATTCGGTCCAACAACGCCAGTCAGCCCATCCGCGATAATCAAATCAGTCGGATCGACGAAGCTCTTGAAGCCATTCAGACGCAGCTTACTAAAACGCACAAAACCTAACCAAAATTGATTCTAATGGTCCAAAACAATTACCTTCACAGAGCCCCAAGTCAACAAAGGCACCCACCATCTGCCCTAATCCGGCCACTTATCCACAAGATATTGCGCAAAATCAGACATCTTCTGATCTAAAGCACCCCCACCGGATGCCACGGATTTTTTCGAAATCGCAAAGACTACTTATAGCAAACGCCGCATCCCCTCTGAAACCCGTCGGTTTCATCCTTGACGCTTCCCTCACATCGGCGCACAAAACGGATGCATGGTTCCCCGCACGGTGCAAAGCATCAGGGGATCAAACGGGAATGTGGAACGGCCGACCCAATTCGGAGGCCAAAAACCACAGCCGCCCCCGCGACTGTATGCGGAGAGTGTCTTGCTGAAATGCCACTGGGAAACCGGGAAGGCGGCAAGGTGCATTGACCCGCAAGCCAGGAGACCGGCCTTGCATGACGTAACCCATCCCGTCGGGTGTGACGGGTAAAGGAGAAAAGACATGAAGACCAAAGTTATCGCCATCGCGGCACCCCAGACAAAAACTATATCCTCGACACTGTCGATCCTTGCCGCAGGCCTGCTTGGCCTCAGCATTATCGCAGTCGCAGGCCACGTTCAGGCATCCACCTTGCATGACGCTGCACACGACGTGCGCCATGCAACTGGCTTCCCCTGCCACTAAGCCATGTTCAGTAAAATTGTCGTCAGCGCATTGATCGCTGGCTTTGGAGCAGGCTTGTTCGCAGCCTTGCTTCAATTTGTATTTGTGCAGCCCATTCTGCTGCACGCTGAGTTATTTGAAACTGGCGCGTTAACCCATTTCGGCGCAGCCCCATCCGCTGCCCAAGTCACCATCGCTGGTGGCATCGACTTCATGCGTGACGGTCTTAGCGTCATGTTTTCATCACTCATCTACGTCGGTTACGCGCTGATGTTGCTCGCCGCCATGGTCGTGGCCGAAGAACGCGGGCAGGAAATTACGCCCCGCACGGGCATTATTTGGGGCATCGCAGGTTTCATCACTGTGCAAATGGCACCGGCCTTTGGCTTGCCCCCCGAACTCCCCGGCATGAACGCCGCCGACGTTGAGGTCCGTCAGATTTGGTGGTTCGCCACCGTAGCAGCCACAGGTGTCGCCCTTTGGCTTATCGCATTTGGCCGGAATTGGGCCATCTGGGGGGCGGCAATTATCTTGATCGCAGCACCGCACATCATTGGCGCGCCAATGCCTGACACCCTCACGGGCCCAGCACCACCCGAATTGGGCGCTGAATTTGCGGCCCGTGCTATCGGCGTTGGCCTCGCGGTGTGGACAACACTCGGCCTACTCCTTGGCGCGGCTTGGTCCCGCAAGATAGGAGAGACATAATGCGTCTTCTCGCCCTCTTCATCATTGGCCTGACTTTTGGCTTTGGTGGCGGCTTTCTTGTCGCAGGCGGCATGGGTCCATCGTCGCACGACCACGCAGGCCACGGCGACACGGATCACGACATGAGCATGCTGGTGCCATGGGAGGGCCCAGCGCCTGACTTATCACTCGAAGTCACCCAAGAACTCGGCAACGTTGTGAACCTACACATCATTGCTGACGGCTTTACCTTTACGCCCGAGACGGTCAATTTGGACCCAACCCCCGGCACCGGACATGCGCACATCTACGTGGACGGGATCAAAATCGCGCGGGTTTACGGGCCATGGTTCCACATTGAAAACGTCGCACCCGGTCAAACGATCCGGGTGACATTGAACGCTGATAACCATGCGCTGTGGGGCATCGACGACCACCCCATCGTAGCAGAAATCCTCGTGCAATGACCTATAACGCTGGTACTCGCGTCTTCAGACAAAACCGGAGGCGTCCAGCAGACCGGGCATCAGCAACCCATCCATTCGGCGTGTCGTCATACAACCGTATAAACGCCAAAGCATCGTCGGAATCGGCATCTGTCAGCCCAGCAAAAACATACGTGGCCTTGCCTGTTGCTTGGACCGCCATCGACACAGGTTCCGCACAAGCCGACAAGCATTCGTGCAACACAACATCCCACCCGGGCGCGCGGCCACGCAAAGCATCGGCCAAAGCCACTCCCGGCCCGTCACACGTTTTACAAATTACAAGTCGCTTGATCATGGGAAACCCATACCAAGCCACCCACGCATTGGACATATCAAATGGCTGCTAAAATCCCCGCCACCGTCGTCACAGGTTTCCTTGGGGCCGGTAAAACCACACTTATCCGGCACATGTTACAAAACGCGCAAGGCAAACGGATCGCCCTGATCATCAACGAATTTGGTGACCTAGGCGTCGACGGGGACATCCTCAAAGGCTGCGGAGAAGAGGTCTGTTCGAAAGACGATATCGTCGAACTGTCCAACGGCTGCATTTGCTGCACCGTCGCCGACGACTTCATCCCTACGATGGAGCTACTTTTAGCCCGCGACCCAAAACCCGACCACATCGTGATTGAAACATCTGGCTTGGCGCTGCCCCAGCCACTCGTTCGCGCCTTCAATTGGCCCGGTATCTCTACCAAAGTCACCGTGGACGGCGTCATCACAGTCGTTGACGGACGCGCAGTCACAGACGGCCAATTCGCGCACAACATCGCAGCCGTCGACGCGCAACGGGCGCAAGATGAAAACCTCGACCACGAAACACCACTGTCAGAATTGTTCGAAGACCAAATCGCCTGTGCAGACATGATCGTTGTGAATAAGGCAGACCTGCTGTCCGAAGTTGAGGCAACAGCCCTCACGACAAAACTCAAAACCGACTCGCGCGCTGGCGTACAAGTCGTCAAAGCATCCATGGGCGCACTCCCCGTCGATGTTCTGCTTGGCCAAGGTATCGGGTCCGAAAACGACCTCGAATCCCGTCACGAAGTTCACCACCATCATCACGACGACGACCACGCAGATGATCACCACCATGACCACGCACACGAACATGGCCACGATGAATTCGAAAGCTTCATTGTCACGCGCGGTGAAATCACAGACGCGAGCGCCTTCTCGAAACAAGTCGCTGACACCATCCGCACCCATAACATCCTAAGGCTCAAAGGCTTCGTCGCGGTCCAAGGCAAACCAATGCGGCAAACATTGCAAGCGGTCGGGCCACGCATCGACACTTATTTTGATCAACCCTTCGGTGACGCCCCCCGCGAAACCCGATTGGTTGTCATCGGCGAAGCAGGCCTTGACCAAACAAGCATCACAAAAGCCCTAACAGCATGATCATCGTGGCGGAAACAGATCCACGCGACCCAGATACCGTGGCATTGCTCAAACAAAGCCAAGCGTTAATGGAGGAATTGTTTCCGCCTGAAGATAACTTTTACCTCGATATCGACGAGCTGTGCCAACCCAACATCAAATTCTATACAGCCCGCGAAAACGGCACGGTCCTCGGGACCGGAGCTATCGCTCTCAAACCAGATTACGCCGAAGTCAAATCCATGTTTGTCTCTGAAACGGCTCGCGGCAAAGGCGTGGCAGGTGCAATTCTTCGCCAACTCGAAGACACCGCCCGCGATGCACAAGCGACATTCATGAAACTCGAAACCGGTGACATCCTACATGCCGCCCACAAACTCTACGAAAGTCAGGGCTTCACCCGTTGCGAGGTCTTTCCACCTTACAACGACGCAGGCTCTTCCATTTTCATGGAAAAGCCCCTGACATGACGCACGACGGCGCATGTGTCTTTGGTTCACTCAATATCCCGGGTGAATTGGCCTTAGGCCAAGGGGGCAGCGCCCCCAAACCACTACTCGGCTTTCTTAACCTCAGCAGCGGCCTTCATCCGGGCCAACAATTCCGTCTTGGTTTCACGCGCACCAAACGGCTTTTTACCGGACCCATGCGCGTTATGCTCAGAATGTCTCGGTTGGTTTTTCCCATTCTTCGGGGCACCAGCGTCTTTATAATCCATGTCTCTGACCTCTCATTTGCGCCGCACCTAACACGAGGCTTTCACAGATGCACCTGCTAGCAGCCACCCCCGGCGCGATCAATGACGGACAAGAACCCGTTGATCTCGGACAAACGCCAGCGGACATCATTGTGATTTCAGCCGCAGACACCGAACTTGCGGCCCTGTCTGAGGCACGCTCGGAAATGGAGGTCCCACCTTCCCTGCGTCTCGCCAACATGATGCACCTTCAGCATCCAATGTCAGTCGATCTGCACCTCGATAATTGCGCAACGAAATCCAAACTCGTTATCGCACGGGTCCTCGGCGGTGCAGGATATTGGAAATACGGCCTGACCCAATACGCGGCTAGGTTATACGAGACCGGTGTCACATTTGTCGCCCTTCCCGGCGACGACAAACCAGACGAGGAACTCCGGGACCTCAGCACGTGCTCCCCCGAAGACTACGACACGCTATGGTCCTATCTCGTCGAAGGTGGCCCACAAAACAGTGTCAATTTTCTAAGATACGCCAACACAATGATCCATGGTGGCGACAAGCCCCAAGCGGCAAGTCCCCTTCTCCGAGCAGGAGTCTACTGGCCCGGAGAAGGGATCACGTCGGTTTCTACCGTACAGAAATTATGCACGCCCGGCGCACGTGTTGTACCGATCATTTTTTACCGGGCCTTGGTGCAAGGCGGCGGATTAAATCCAATCAATCGACTCACCAAATCTCTGCTGCGGGCAGGCCTGCAACCGTTGCCAATTTTTGTTGCATCGCTCAAGGATCCACTCTCTGTCGCGACCCTCAACCAAATCTTCCAAGACGCGCCACCATCAGTGATTCTCAACTGCACAGCATTTGCTGTTGGCTCCCCGCATGATGGCGACGACAGCCCTCAAAACCCGCTTACGATGGCATCAGCCAATAAATCGCCAGTCTTCCAAGTCATTCTCTCCAGCGCGTCTGAATCCTCATGGAGCGATTCCCCCCAAGGCCTCTCTGCGCGCGACATCGCCATGAATGTGGCCCTACCAGAGGTCGACGGACGCATCCTATCCCGCGCAATCAGCTTCAAAGGCGAGGCATTCTTTGACGAAGCAACCGAATGCCCCATTGCAACCTACCAAGCACGTGGGGACCGTATCGACTTTGTCACACAACTCACAGCCAAATGGGCGAACCTGCGCAACACCCCAGCAGACACCAAAAAAGTAGCCCTGATCCTCGCGAATTACCCCAACAAAGACGGGCGCTTAGCAAATGGTGTCGGCCTCGACACGCCTGCAGCGACGATACACACACTAAGCCTTTTGAAAGACGCCGGATACAAAGTCGACGTGCCCAGCGATAGCAAATCTCTGATGGATCAAATCATGGCTGGCCCCACAAACTGGCTGACAGATCGGGCAGACAAAAATGGCGGTTCACTGTTACCCCTCGACGTCTACGAAACCCACTTCGCTGCACTGCCTTGGGACGTTAAACAGCAAATCACTGAGCGCTGGGGCAAAGCCGACGCCGACCCCTTCATTTCACCAAAACAACATGATCAGCCTGCTGGGTTTAAAC
>JAPKCP010000385.1 GCA_028822885.1 Yoonia sp.
CCGGCAAACAAGAGGGCCGAGATGAGCAGTAGGGAAAACCCGAGGATTTCATTGCCTGTGTTTGAGGCAATGAGCAGGGCATAGACCATCGCAAGGCCAGAGCCCGTGATTTCGCAGATCGTGATGATGGTCTTGCGGGGCATGGCTTGGCCTAATTGTCAGATTGTAGCAGCATAATCACAAGATAGGCGGTAGTCGATGAAGGGTGGGATTGAGCCCCATGAACCAGTTTCCTGATGTGTGCTCGACGTCTACAAAAACGAAAAGGTTGCTTTGTCCGGCATGGCAGCTCTTTGTCGCTCAATAATCCCCCAACGCGCTCTCAAAGAACGGTTCTGGGCTATCGACCTCAATCAACCGTTTTCGCTCAACCTGCCAAAATCTATTCCCGACCGCCCGAATGAAACTCCGGTCGTGGCTGACCAGTAGACAGGATGCCCCATGTGCGACAAGTTCATCTTCCAGCGTCTCTTGGCCTTCGATATCAAGGTGGTTTGTCGGTTCGTCCAGCAGGTAGAAATTTGGATGTGTGAAGCGTAGCACCAGCATCGCGAGTCGTGCTTTTTGCCCGCCCGATAGCTTGGCCGCTGGCGCATCTTGCATCGCAATCGTCATGCCAGCCCCCGCCAATTGTCCCCGTGCGCGCTGATCACCCACAGTGAAACGGTAGGTGATGTTTTGCAGTGGGCTTTGCGTAAGATCGAGTTGGCTCAGTGCTTGGTCAGAATACCCTGTCACGACCGTCGGCGCGTGTTTGATGGCACTCTCGCTACCTGCCAATGCCGCTTGCACCATCCGAACCAATTGCGTCTTACCAACCCCGTTGTGGCCCAGCACGACGACCCGATCTCCACGGCTGATCCATTTTTGACCAGTTTTATACAAATCGCGGCCATCAGGTGTTTGGACCTGAATATCCTCAAGCGTAATCAATGCCTTCGCGTGCGTCCCACTGTTCCCCAACTTTATGTCACCGGCAGAGCGGTCCTTGTAGGCGGGTTTGGCAGCGCTTTCCATATTCTCTGCGCGGTCGTTCAGCTGTTTGGTTTTTTTGATGAGTAGGTCAGAGCCTGAATTGATCCCAATGTTCTTCAGCTTTGCCGCCTGTTTGCGCAGCTGTTGGGCCTGCTTCATGTCGTTGGTAAATCGGCGTTCGTCGGCGGCGTCAGCCTCGTCCAATGCATCACGGGCAAGCGTATAAGGCAGCGCGAAATCCCGGGACGTGTCGCGGCGTAGGAACAACGTCCGGTTTGTCGTTTCATCAAGGAAGGCGCGGTCGTGGCTGGTGATGATAACAGGGACGTCGCGCGGTAGATTGGCCAGCCAGTTTTGCAACAACCCGATGCGCGACAGATCAAGATGGTTCGTTGGCTCGTCTAGCAGCAGCACGTCGGGTTCAGTCACCCAAGCAGCTGCCAACATGGCTTGCCGTTGCCAGCCACCAGAAAGCTCCTTGAGCGGGGATTGATGCAGCTCAAATGGAATTTTTAGATCGCCGAGGACGACATCAACCCGCCAAGACTCGTAGTCTTGCTGTTCTGGGGCGAGGGCTTTCAAAACGTAGTTGTAAAGTGTCTCGTCCAACCGATCTGTCGGCACATATTGCGCAACGGACGCGATGCGGCAGCCACGTGACGTCGTAATCTCACCTGTTGTTTGTTCAAGTTCGCCTGTCAGGCATGCCAGCAGCGTCGACTTGCCTGTCCCGTTGGCGGCGACAAGCCCGAGGCGATCCCCTTTGGACAAGGTGAGGTTGAGGTCGATAAACAGGGGATCGCCAAGTGTCACGCCAAGGTTACGAAGGTTAATAATGCTCATGAGTGTCTCTGATCTGGAGCGTATAAATACGCAGCCCTTAACGGGCGGATAGGGCAGACCGAGGGCCGTTTGACCCGGTGATCAGCCCTGCAAGCGGATTTGCAGGGCATGGCGGGGACCATGCTGAAGGCGACGGGTGATACGTGTCATCAGCAATGTCCTCCTATTGTGGTTTGAATTGCACTTCGGGGTTAGCCTAGGGGGGATTGTGGTAGGTGGCAACGGAAAGGGAAACCTTTATAACCCTTGGAGTTTGAACGATGAGGTGAACGAACAGTTATTGAGATTACAGTAAGTTTTAGGGAATGGAGATTGCGGGTGGCAACACGCAAACAAGTTTATCAAAAATTTGGAGAGGCGGCCGAAGCGGCACAGCTGTTTGAAACAGCATTAGGCACTGCGCTGCTATGCGCTGAAGGCCTCAATAATGGCTGGCACAAGAAAGTGGACCATGAGACCGCTGCCAGAGTCCTCAAGGAAATTGAGAGCATTACCTTGGGTGTTATCCTCCGAAGATTCAAAAAGCTGATTCAAATTGAGAATAGTGGAATCCCAGAACAATTTGGAAGAGCGTTGAAGGCGCGTAACAGATTATTCCATGGTTTTTTTGAACACCACAATCTTCGGATCGAAACCCCAGATGGTTGTGAAATGATGATCGAAGACTTAACTGCGCTACACCTAGAACTGG
>JAPKCP010000386.1 GCA_028822885.1 Yoonia sp.
CCCATCTGCGCCCAGCGCAAGCCAAACCCATATCGGATCGCATTGTCTATTTCTTCAGTCGTCGCGATGCCGTCCTTGATCAACCAAAGCGCTTCGCGCCAGACAGCCTCAAGAAAACGATCAGCGATATGCGCATCAATTTCAGCACGGACGTGCAGTGGATACATGCCAATATCAGTTAGAATAGACTGTGCTTTTCCAATAAGTTCCGGCGTGTTCATAGCCGAGGGAACAAGCTCTATGAGGGGAAGCAGATAAACTGGATTAAACGGATGCGTCACCACGATTTGTCCCGGGCGCATCGCCCCGTCTTGCAGCTCGGACGGCTTGAAGCCACTTGTAGACGACCCGATGATCGCATCCAGATCGCAGTTTTCTTGTAAATCTCGATAGACTTTTTGCTTCAACTCAAGCCGTTCAGGAACGCTTTCTTGAATCCAAACCGCCCCTAAAACAGCCTCTGATATGGTATCGTGATAGCTCAAATGGCCCTCATCTGGCAGTGCTACATCAGACAGCCCAGGCAAAGAACGCCGCGCATTTTCAAGAACTTCACCTATCTTGCGTGATGCTTCTGGGTCAGGATCAAAGACCCGAACATTCCATCCCATCAACAGAAAACGTGCCGCCCAGCCGCCACCAATAACACCGCCGCCAATAATCGTTGCTACTTGCGTCATTGCACATCTCCCTGTGGCACACTGATAAGTCGCGCCAAATCATATCCATTAAAATCGAGGACCTCACGCGCAGCCGCTAATCGGTCTGCCGGGATCACTGGGTCTCTGTTCAAAATCCAGCCGGAACGCCCGTCAGGCGCACCAACGACTGCCGTCCGATACCCGTCGTCAGTCCACAAGACCCAATAATCGGCAGCCCCAAACGGCAACGTCGGAAACGAAACCGCAAGCCTGCCGGGACCAACCACTTCAGCAGACCCACGGATTGTGGACTTGATCGTGCCATCCAGATTTCGGCACGTATTCAGGACCGTCAAACGATCGTCCACTCCCTGTCCGTATTCAGCCGTGACGCCAGCACATCCACGTTCAAAGGGAACCGGAAAACGAGCAACCTCATACCAAGTGCCAAGGTACTTCTCAGGCTCAAATAAGGCTTTGGAAGCAATTTGCACATCTTGATCGCGATAGACTTCGAACAAGCCACCGACAGGTTCACCCGGTAGCGGCGCTGAACACCCTGCCAACAGCAACGCACTTAAAAACCGTTTCATGCTGGCCGCGCTTGTTTGACCAAGCCTAGCTTTTCGCGCACTTCAGCAGGCCCAATAACGCGAGCACCAAGATTCTCAACGATCCCCGCTGCACGTTCAACAAGTTGGGCGTTCGTCGCAAGAACACCACGATCAAGCATCAGATTATCCTCAAGCCCGACCCGCACATTGCCACCCGCAAGCACAGACGCGGCTACATACGGCATTTGCGACCGTCCCAGCCCAAACGCAGAAAACGTCCAATCGTCAGGTACGTTGTTCACCATCGCCATAAACGTATTCAGATCATCGGGTGCGCCCCAAGGTACGCCCATACAAAGTTGCACAAGCGCATTTGGCGCAAGCACACCATCCTTGACCAACTGCTTGGCGTACCAAAGATGGCCAGTATCAAAGGCCTCAATTTCCGGCTTGACCCCAAGGGCTGTCATCATCCGCCCCATTGCGGTCAACATCCCCGGCGTGTTGGTCATAACATAGTCAGCTTCGGCAAAATTCATCGTGCCGCAATCCAACGTACATACCTCAGGCAAACAGGCCGCAATATGGGCGACGCGTTCGGTAGCCCCCACCATGTCAGTACCCGCAACTGTCGGAAACGGTGCCTCGTCCCCGCCAAAGACAATATCGCCACCCATACCAGCAGTGAGGTTCAGAATAACATCCACCTCAGCATCACGAATGCGATCAGTAACCTCTTGGTAAAGCGCTAGCTTTCGCGACGGCGCACCACTTTCAGGATCACGGACATGACAATGCACAACAGCGGCACCCGCCTTGGCAGCATCAATCGCGCTATCCGCAATCTGTTGCGGGGACCTTGGCACATGTGGGCTACGGTCCTGCGTGCTCCCTGATCCAGTGACAGCACAGGTGATAAACACCTCACGATTCATCTCTAATGGCACGGCAATTCTCCCAAACTATTCACTTGGACCGTCCGCGATTTCACCTGGTCTGACAAGCACGAAACGAACCACTTCTTTGGTTCTATCGATATCCGGCCATATGCGTATCTAACGCACCAAGTGAGGTGTGGGGGACGATCTGAACTCCACAATATAAAATTATTAAGGCTGTTTGTGGGGAGGTGAAAAATCATCTCAACGATACTGCTATTTGTCGTCGGGATTCCGACGGGCACACTATAGCGGCAAAACATTGAGACTTGGGCTAAAAGCAAAGGGCTAGACAGGGTTCTGTCAGTGGGGTCCGTTGTGTTTACGTCTAACCCTCTAGGTCCATAGCTTCTGGCTCTATTCTTTATGCTGTT